>JBDSDS010000096.1:0-3907 GCA_039920445.1 Chloroflexia bacterium | reverse complement strand
TGGCGGCTCGGCCAGATGGATGTAGAGGACTACCAGAGGGCCGCCGACCTCGGGCCGGTACGTGGCAGTCAGGCAGAGCGCGGACGCGCCCTGGGGAGCGCCGAACTTGCGAGTTTGTTCGCCGCCTGTGCCAAAGACAAGACGCCCGCCGGTTGCCGAGATGCAGCGCTCCTCGCCACTCTCTACGGCTGTGGGCTACGTCGAAGCGAGGGCGTCGCGTTAGACCTGGCCGACTATAACCCGCAGGATGGCGGCCTGACCGTACGATCTGGCAAAGGTCGCAAGGCGCGCGTTACATATGTTCCACAGGGCGCACGGCCTGCCTTGTCTGCATGGGTTGCGGTGAGGGGCGCGGCAGCAGGTGCTTTATTTTGTCCGGTCAACAAAGGTGGTAAGTTGACCCATCGACGCATGACTGACCAGGCAATCCGAAAAATACTCAAGAAGCGCGGAGCCGAAGCAGGTGTTGCGGCATTTACTCCACATGATCTGCGACGGACAATGATAGGCGATCTTCTGGACGCCGGAGCAGACATTTCGACTGTCCAAAGGCTCGCGGGGCACGCCAATGTGACCACCACGGCCCGTTATGATAGACGTGGGGAGTCTGCCAAAAAGCGCGCAGCGAGTCTCCTCGATGTGCCGTATTCGGCTACCGCCGCCGAAGGAGAGGAATAGGCGAATGCTGATCCGCAATCTCGAAAGTCGCGCCGAATTCAAAGCGGGTGATGGTACAATTCTGCGCGAGATACTGAGGCCGGAAGAGGCTAACGTGGCAATACGTTATAGTCTCGCGCACGCCAGGCTCCCCGCTATGCAGGCGTCACAGCAGCATCGCCTGAGCAGCACTGAGGTCTATTACATCCTCGAAGGCGCTGGGATCATGCAGATCGACGGGGAACGCCAGGAAGTCGGGCCGGGTGACTGCATATATATTCCCCCATCGGCGGTCCAGCATATTGAGAACATGGGGAGTAGCGACCTGGTATTTCTGTGCGTTGTGGACCCAGCCTGGCGCAAAGAAGACGAAGAAGTACTTTAGAAGGCAAAAAGCCGCTAGGGCACTCAAACGAGTTCAAGGTTTAAGGTTCAAAGTTGTACAGAGTGCTAACCTTGAACCTTGAACCCTTACACTTATCCTGTGCCTTGACGGACACCATATGGCGACATACAATACGCTATGCCAGCCCGTGCGAAACGCGACTCTCCAACTTCTCATATCTCGGAAACAAGCTCCCCTCCGGCTGAGGTTGTAGTCTCCCCATTGAGCGCTTCGTATTCCATGGTACGAGTTGTCGGTAATTTGCGCTCGACCATATATGACGAGATTGCGGTTGAAGAGCCACTCCAAGTCCGCCTGGCTGGAGAGGACGTGGCCGTTTTGATGAGGTCGCCTGGACATGATATTGAGCTAGTCGCCGGTTACCTTTTTTCTGAAGGCGTCATCCATAGCCGAGACGACATTGAGGACATCCGTACCTGCGCGTCCGACACGGAGTTGCCCAGCAACATTGTCAATGTCCTCCTCAAGGATAGAACGCTACTTCAACCATCGTCTTGGAGTCGTTTCTCGGAGGGATACTCGTCTTGTGGAATATGTGGAAAAACTACCATAGCCCAGGTGATGCGCCATGTGCCTAATCTAGAGGAAACTACTCAAGTTGCCGAAGCCGCGCTCTACAGGTTGGCGCAACAAATAGAGGAAGCGCAGGCTACATTTCGCCGGACCGGGGGATTACACGCGGCGGCTCTTTTTTCAACCGAAGGTGAGATGCTTACGCTCCGTGAGGATGTCGGTCGCCACAACGCGGTCGATAAGATTATAGGTCACGCCTTGCTTAACGGCGACTTACCGTTGAGATCATGCACCATGGCGGTTACGAGTCGTGCTTCCTTTGAGGTCGTCCAGAAGGCAGCCAACGCAGGTGTATCTATTCTTGCGGTCATGTCAGCGCCTTCCAGCCTGGCTGTGCAACTTGCACAGGAGACCGGAATGACACTTGTCGCCTTCTTACGCGCTGGGCGGTTCAACATCTATTCAGGAAGCCAGCGGATCGTGTCCGGGGTTGACAATATAGAGGCGAAACGATGAGTCGCAAGGAAAAAAAGAAGCCGCGGAGCCTATTCTGGAGGTTGGGCAATAGTCCTCAACCGTTCAGCGCCACGTCGCTAGCAAAGCATTCACGTATCCGCGACGCGGTGGCAGTAGACGGGGTGTGTCCATATTGCGCGGTAGGTTGCGCCCAACGGATCTTCGTAAAAGGGGGCCAGGTCGTCGACATAGAAGGTGACGAACGCAGCCCCATCAATCAGGGAACGCTCTGCCCAAAAGGGGCCAATACTTACCAATTGATGGTGAACCCGCACCGTCAGACGCAGGTGCTCTACCGCGCCCCCTTTTCGCGTGAGTGTGAATTGAAAACACTCGATTGGGCGATAGAACGCATAGCCGAGCTTACCTGGCGCACTCGTGAAGAGACCTTCATTGAGAGTGACGAGCGCGGGAATCTCGTGAACAGCACAACCGCGATAGCGCATCTCGGCGGTGCGACACTAGATAACGAAGAGAATTATCTGATCAAGAAGCTCTTTAACACCACCGGCATTGTCTCTGTCGAAAACCAGGCAAGAATATGACACAGCGCATCGGTGCCCAGTTTGAGCGCCACCTACGGACGAGGAGCCGCGACTACCTTCCAGGAGGACCTTCAGAATAGCGACTGCGTGCTGATAATGGGGTCGAATATGGCCGAGGCCCACCCGGTCGGCTTCCGATTTGTCGTCAAGGCGCGAGAGCGCGGCGCTAAGGTGATACACGTAGACCCGCATTTCAGCAGAACATCCGCGTGCGCGACTTCGTATGTGCCAATTCGGACGGGCACCGATATAGTTTTCCTCGGCGCAATGATTAATCTCGTGTTGCAGCAGGAGCGCTGGTTCAAAGAGTATGTCCTCCATTACACTAACGCAACCAACATTATCAACGACAAGTACATCGACTCGGCGGACAACGAAGGCATTTTTTCCGGATTCGATACAGCCACTCAAAGCTACGATATACCGGCAGCCAACTGGCACTATGATGGCGACCCTCCACCGCCCGCAAGTGAAGTAGGTGAGGCGATGACCACGGAGTCGTGGAGCAAAACGTCGGGGGCAAATGCTGGGGGCCATCCACAGCGCGACCCTACCCTCTCGCACCCAAATTGTGTGCTGAACATCCTCAGGCGGCACTACGCGCAATACACTCCGGCTCTGGTAGCCGCGACATGCGGTTGTGCGGAGGCTGAGTTCCTCGACGTGGCGGAGGAGTTTATCTCAAACTCAGGGCGGGAAAGAACGGGCGCGATAGTGTATGCGGTCGGTTGGACCCAGCATTCTACAGGCGTGCAGATTATACGCACAGCAGCGATTCTACAGCTGCTGCTTGGCAACACAGGGCGGCCCGGTGGCGGTGTCATGGCGATGCGGGGTCATGCCAGCATCCAGGGATCAACCGATATTCCCACCCTGTATAATCTACTGCCCGGCTACATACAACAGCCGACCGCGTCTGAAGCGCATAATACGTTGTCCGGCTATCTCGACAATGAGAAGGTCGAAAAGGGATATTGGGCCAACCTGCCCAAGTTCGTGATCAGTTTGCTCAAGGCGTGGTTTGGCGCAGGGGCGACATCGGAAAACGGGTTTGGATTCCATTGGCTGCCACGCGTAACAGGCGACCACTCCCAGTTAGTGACTTTCTCTGAAATGGCAAAGGGCAAAGTGAAGGGGCTATTCTTGATGGGCCAGAATCCCGCCATGGGTGCGCCGAATGCTCGACTGCACAGGGAGGCTCTGACGAAACTCGATTGGCTCGTGGTCCGCGACTTCTTCTTGCTGGAGAGCGCCACCTTCTGGAAGGACG
>JBDSDS010000095.1:0-8328 GCA_039920445.1 Chloroflexia bacterium | reverse complement strand
CGCATATACATGCCACTGGAGTAGTGCTTGACCGGCGTGTCAATAAACTTCTCAAGTTCCGCGAAAGCTATGATCTCGTCGAGCTTGCGCGTTATCTCGGTCTTCTTCATCCCCAGTATCGCGCCGTTCAGGAAGATATTCTCGCGCCCTGTCAATTCATGGTGGAAGCCTGTGCCCACCTCTAGCAAAGACCCCACACGTCCATAGATGTCGGCATAGCCTTCTGTCGGCTCAGTGATGCGCGAGAGGATTTTGAGCAATGTGCTCTTACCCGCTCCATTGCGCCCGATGACGCCGACGGCTTCGCCCTGCTTGATCTCGAACGACACGTCTCTTAAGGCCCAGATCGTTTCGTTGCGTTGGCTGGCGCTGGCCGCCTGCCCACGCAACAACTCCCCTGCGCGCCGAAATGGAGACAGGGCAGCGTCGGTCAGGCTACTGCGCAACGTCCTATAGGCCTCCTGTTTGCCGCCGATGCGGTACATCTTGCCAAGGTTCTCTGCTCGGATTGCTATATCACTCATATCTGATCAAGGTTATTCGTAATTCGTAAACCATAAAAACCATGAGCGAAGCGAACTCGACCTCTGCGTCTCTGCGGTGAATTCGTAATTCGTAATTCCCTATACCACGTCCGCAAACGTCTTTTCCATGCGACGGAAGTAGTAGAGGCCGCTTACCAGCAGGGCTGATGCTGCCAGCGCGGAAACGCCGATTATCGGCCCTGGCGCGGTGTTCGCTCCGAGTAAAGCCCAGCGAAAACCCTCTACCACACCCACCATTGGGTTTAGCCCGTACAATGTTCGCCATGCCTCGGGAAGTAAGCTGCTTGGGTAAGCTATCGGCGTAGCGAAGAGCCATATCTGGGTCAGGAAGGGCACGACGTAGCGAACGTCGCGGAACTGCACGTTCAGAGCTGACAGCCAAAGGCCGACGCCCAGAGAAGTGACCAGCGCTAACAGCAGAAATAACGGTAGCCAGACCACATTGAAGGTCGGCAGTATACCATAGACGAGCAACATCCCTAGTAACACTATGAACGCCAACACAAAATCAACCACACCTGATAGCACAGTGGCAATCGGCACCGCCAACCGAGGAAAGTACACTTTCGTGATCAGATGTGCGCTCCCCACCAGGCTGTTTGCCGATTGGCTTAGGCCGTTAGCGAAGAAGGTCCACGGCACCAGGGCAGCATAGGCAAAAACTGGGTATGGGATGCCATCGGATGGGATTTTGGCGAGCCTGCCGAAAAAGAGGGTGAATACCACCATTGTGAAGAACGGCTGGATAATAGCCCAGGCTGCGCCCAACGCTGTTTGCTTATAGCGTACTTTTATATCACGCCAGACGAGGAAGTAGAGTAGCTCGCGGTATTCCCAAAGCTCATGCAGATTGAGGGAGACCCACCCCCGTGATGGCTTGATACGAATTGCGGGAGATGCTACTGTATAGGTCGAGGTATCAACGTCCTTGGGCAGATTTACGCTTGTGTGTTCATTATCTAACGCCCTTTGCCTCGCTTCGTTATCGGCCACTAACGTTGGTTTTTGCATATTCCCATTTTATCACTTCTCTATGCATTTGCCTACTTTCCTCTGTGGTTGCCCAAAATTGTGTGATACAGCGTCACGAACCGGGTAGCATAGGTTGCGGAAGAAAATTGGGAGTCAACCCGCTTGGAGCCGGCAAGGCCCATGCGCGCTCTCAGCAGATCATCGCCCAATAGTGTTATCACCCTCTCCGCTGCGTTCTCCACATCTCCCGGTGGAGTCAGAAACCCGGTACTGCCATGAACTACGATTTCCTTTAGGCCACCGATTGCAGCCGCGACTACAGGCTTGCCTGCAGACATGGCCTCGACCGCTACCAGGCCGAATGGCTCAGGTCGCACCGGTAGATGGGCCAACACATCAAAAAGGTTGAGGATCACTGCTATATCTTCTCGAGGACCTGCCACCAGCACATGCGTGTCCAGCCCATTAGTATCAATAATGGATTGTAGACTGGTAAGGTGATGCTCACTGTTGCTGAATGTACCGCCTACAATGACAAACTTGACGTTTTCACGACGCTGGCACACGAGGCGCGCCATCTGGACGAACTGCTCTTCGCCCTTCCACATACCTATGCGGCCTACCATGCCCACTACCCTATCAGTAGGGCTGATTGACCAATCATGGCGAAGACGGTCTATATCACTTTTGGCAACAGTTCGGAATGGTTTTGGGTCTATTCCGTTTTTTATTACCAGGAGCTTGCGCTTTAGTGCGGGATTACCAAGCAGGAGGTTGCGTGCGGTGGCTTCTGACGGAGCAACAACACAGGAAGAGAGCGCATACAGTAATCTGGTCAGGATTTTCCCTTCCCATCTGCGAAAGATTTCATGCACGTGCCACACATGTGGCACTCCAGATAGCGCCGCTGCAACGGCACCAGAGAGAATGGTGCTGGTATTGGTCTGAACCAGGTCAATCTCATACTTTCGGATGATTCCCCTCAGAAATCCTACTGAACGAACTAGCGACCAAATGATGAAGATCGCTCCGCGTGGGTTGAGGTACTTCTGGCGGCGCAATACCGCCAGGGGGTATTCCCAGTAATGGATATGAAGCCGATTCAGTTCAGCACACAACCGCAAATCATCTTCGACGTCGTTCGCCAGAACTATATATGGTCTGATCTCCTGACGATTGATGTTTTCCAACAGGGTAAGCAGTGCCCGGCTCGCGCCATATAAACTACGTGTTGCATCCAGGTATAGGATGTTCATTGCCTGCGCCTTCTGGCTAGTCATGACTTATCGCAATGTCGCATAGTAGCGCAAGCTTAGAATCGGCTCTCCGGAGTCGCCTTCAGGCTCGACCAGCGCAAGCACACCATGTGCTTCAACCAGCCGCCGCACCTCTTGCTCAGGTATTGCGATCATGCGTATCGGATTCAATCCAGCACGCTTATACAGAAACCGCATATTGAAACCGAGCCTGCGTAGCAGAGCATACAAACGTCGTCGGATTTGCAACTGATTACGCCAGGGGATGAGATACGGGAGTTGAAAGACTACCAGTCCACCAGGCCGAATAATACGCAGGAATTCAACTATATACTGGCGCGCCATGGTGCGGCTAGGCAAATGCTGAAGCACGAGGCTAGAATAGACGAAATCAAACGTGCTCGATTGGAACTGTCGTAATTCTGGGGCAACGTTGACTATGAACTTGCAATTGCCCCTATCTGCGTTGAGCCGTATCGCTCGGCTGACCATTTCTGAGGAGATGTCAACCCCAACACACTCTTCAAATCGGCTGGACATGGCACGTGTGTTGCGGCCAACCCCGCAACCAAAATCAAGGGCGCGCTGCCACCTCTGTGGGTAGCCCAGACTGCAATTGGCTTGAGGAATTGGCTTCAAGCCAACCCCCTTAAGGCCAATTGCAGTCTGGAGCACTGCTGCGATTTCCGCTTCACCCGTCGCTAAGAACTCATCCAGTTTCCAGCGTCCATATCTGCGCGAGGGATCACTGGCGATTGCCCACAGAGGATCAACTGATGCCATCTCTTCCCACTCTTGTTTATGTCGCTGAAGACTCATAGTGTGAATTACGAATTACGTCCCCATCGGGAAATACGAATTGAGCTTCTTCAGATAATTCGTAATTCCCGATGGATTAATAAGCGCCTTTGCCGACTATTACCACAGCAAGGGTCTTCCACAAAATTCGGATGTCGAGCCAGAGCGAGTAGTTCTGGATGTAGTACAGGTCATGCTCTGTGTGCAGGTGCATGGGGGCATCGCTACGTCCGCTGATCTGCCACCAGCCGGTGATGCCCTGCGGCACGGCGAAGCGTTTGCGCTGCCACAACTCGTATTTCTCGACCATCCCCGGCATCTCCGGTCGCGGGCCTACCAGGCTCATGTCGCCCTTCAACACGTTGAGCATCTGCGGCAACTCATCTATGCTCGCGCGCCTGATGAAGCGACCTACCCCTGTTACACGTGGGTCATCGGAGACCTTGTGGAGGATGTTGCCCTCACTGTCTCGCTGAATGATCCCTTCGTGCATCTTGTCCGCGCCAATCACCATCGAGCGGAACTTCCACATCCAAAACGGTTTGCCGTTTTCACCTGCCCGCTCAGCTTTATACAATACTGGCCCACCATCCTGTAGTTTGATGGCTATCGCTGTGATCAAGAAGACCGGCGAGAGGAGTATGAGACCTAGCGCAGATACGAGGATGTCCATCAGCCGCTTGACGAGGCGCTGCATGCCATCAATCGCCGGATCGCGCAGGCCGATTAGTAGTATACCTCCCAAATTTTCCACTGTAGCATTGTGGAAGGCCAGATCAAAGAAGTCAGGCACTACACGCACACGAACCGGCTGGTCATACAGCAACGCCACTAGATCGTTCAATCTTTCGTGAGCGCGCGAAGGGAGGGCAATCAGCACTTCATCTACAGCGTATTTGCTTACCGTTCCCTTGACATCTCTCAGCGTACCAAGCACCAGCAGACCCTCGATTCGCTCGCCCTGTTTCTCCGGGTCATCATCCAGGAAACCAACCAGCTTCAGCCCGGGCCACTGCTGTCGCCAGAACTCGTTGACCAAATCGATACCGGTCTTGCCCGCTCCTATGATTAGAATACGAGAGACGACATCGGGGTGCTCATGCCGCAGCCGGTGCAGGGCGCGTAACATCAAGCGATAGCCGACCAGCAACCCTGTGGACAGCGCGTAGAAATAGAGAAAGCCCAGGCGCGGTAAGTCCAGGTTGAGAAAGTAGAATGCACCCGCTAATGAGAAGCATACTACCGTATTTGCCAACACAACACGCTGCAGCTCCTCAATCCACCGGATCACCTTGCGAGGGTTATACACCGATATGCTTATGAAGCCGATCAGTGACAGCACACCTACCGCTATATGCAGCTCCATCCTGACGTTTTGCACAGAGATGTGGGGCCAGGGGGTTGACCAGAAGTCAATTCCAATAGGCGTGTTGTAGCGCAACGCCAGCGCCGCCAGTAAAGCTACCTGGACTATCACCATGTCCGCTAGTAAGAACAACGCCATGTAGTTGGCATTGAACCGCTTGAACACTCGGAACTCTCCTCCTACCCCTTCGGGAATTACGAATTACCAATTACGAATTCGCCCAAAGTATATCCTATCACTCCCCCTAAATCAATTCAGCTACGGACTATAGACTTCTTTAACCATATTACGAATTACCAATGTTCTTGCCCCCTCCATCCTTCCCACGTAACACTCGATAGAATAGCGCAAGATACTGATCGGTAACCGCTTCCCACGAATAATGTCGCCTAACGTACTCCATCGAATCAGCCCGCGCCTCTATTACAATCTCCTCCTCATTGATAAGTTGCTCCAGCGTCTTCCGAAGAGCTTTCGCCCCTACTTTGCCGTTGTAGCTGAACCCCACAGCCCCAACCGTTTCCAGGTTCTCCGGCGTATCGTGAGTAACAACGCAATTCCCGAAGCCCATAGCCTCTAACAGCGCAGGATGAGTGCCCCCCACCCCAGATGTCTCAACAAAGCAATAAGCATTTGAGCTTAACTCCCGGTACCCCTCCCCGAACACGTACCCCGTGAATACTACACCCGCACAGGCACGCCTCTTGAGTGACGAGATATACTCCTCCGCATAAGGCGCATCACCTACGATCACGCACTTCATATCCGCACGATTTGTAAGCATACAGAAGGCATCCACAAGATGGTCAGCGCAGTTCTCAGGCACCAACCGTCCTACAAATAGAATATACTTCGACGGCTCCAAACCCCACTTCCGCATCTCCGACCCTGGTGGTAGCCGCTCCACTTCCGAGCCATAAGCAATGTACGGCGGGTTCACCCCATAGGTATCACGGTAATACTTTTGCACGATCCTCGAATCGGTCACCAACTCATTCGGGAGGAGAGTTGCGAGCCTCTCAGCAAATTGGATGTATTTCTTGGCTAATGGAGGCCACTTTTGACGCTTCCAGTCTAGACCATCCACATTGATAATCGTCCGTTTCCCAGTAAGCCTCGGTATCCACGTCACAGGGCTATTACCCGCGATGAAATAGAGGCATATATCGTACGGCTGGAATAGGGCGTGCAGCGACGACAGAAAGGCATGTAGAAGGGTATCGAAGTACTTGTTCTTGACTGTCGGCAGCCTTATCAAACGCATCCCTTTGTACCTGGGGTCCCTATACTTCACATGGTGCGTTCGGCAGTAGACCGTGACCTGATGGCCTCGCTGGACCAATCTCTGGCCTAGCTGTTCGACACACGTCTCAAACCCGCTATAGCTTGCTGGGATCCCCCTGGTGCCAAGCATCGCAATCCTCAGCGCCTTCGATCTTCGGGGGTTGGCCTCAGGCCAATTCCTCAAGCCAATTCCAAATAGGAGAGGCCCCCAGATTCTCGATTTCAAAGTTCGTAAACCATGAGCGAAGCGAACTTGACCTCTGCGTCTCTGTGGTGCATTCGTAAGTTCAATATCATCCATAATAGTAAGGCCCGATCAGAGATAGGAGACAGAAAAGGGCAAACAAGATCACCGCGCTAGACCAAATCCATACTCCCCACGGAATTACGCTGCTTTCTGCCTGATTGGACTTTGCCCAACTCCTTCTGCCTTCTGCCTTGTGGGTTGAGCTAAGGTAATTCGTAATTCGTAATTCGTAATTCGTAATTCCTGACCAGGCCACCGACAGGCCCGCCAACAACAGCCACACGATGGGTACCATTAGCACGAACAGGTAGCGGCCGTGTGGGTCGGTGTACACCCCGGCTGTGCTAGCTGGCGCCATCTGTCTGGCGAACCCAACACTTATAGCAATAGCAAGCGCAACGAGCGATACCAAACCGAGCCACTCGCCCCTTGTCCATTTACCGATGCGCCCGACCGCTCTCGCTGCCAACCCGGCGAGCGCCAGCACGATCACAACATTTATCAAAGTGAAAAGACTTTCCGGCAAAGGGAGCGAGACCCATCCAAAGTTGCCCCAGAACGACCTGAACTGCCTGTAGTCAAAGCGCCGCGCGATCGCAAACTTATCAAAAGCCTGCTGGTTAACCTGCATGTCGATTATGTCCGCCTGCTCTGCGGGCAAGAGGCGATGAAGTCCAGCGTGCAGCTTCCACGCTCCTATCTCGGCGGAAGGGTTGAACAAAGGAAGGGTAATATCGTCTTCCCCTTCAGGAGAGGCCGGCAGAGTTTCGCGTACGGTCAGCGACATGCTGTCAAACTCGGTGCGGAAGCCCTGCGCCCCTGCCATCAGACGGGCCAGCACCTTGCGGTCATCCGCCTGCACAGGCACGGTCAGGTAAACTGGAGTCCATACTCCACCTACGGTAGAGGTAATTGTCGTCCATGCTTCTACCGTGCGTAGCGTCTGTGAGCCAATCTGCGGCAGCCTCCCGCGTTGGTCTACGATCACCCCTATTTGAGCGCCAGTGTCACCAATCGTACTCTCAGAAGTGCGTACCCACGCTGAGAAAGTCATCGTGAGCGGCGGGTGCGGCAGTGGCAGATCTACCCACTGGTAGGCTCCCTGGCCTGGTTTCAGCTCTATTACATGGCTGCCGTCGTGAGCCGACTGCGACTGTAGCTGCACTGGACGGTCGCTAGGCCCGCCAATCTGCCAGCCCGCAGCGGTGCTTTCCGGCTCTAAAGCCGCCCAGACGCCGCTTGCCAAGAGCAGCAACAGCAGCAACATCATAGATAAAGGCAACACCAATTGTCTCTGGCGTTTAAGGGCTTCTGTCCTGCCGACTCCACGACGTAGTTGATATTTGTCAATTAGGCTCGCAGCCAGGCGGCTGATCACCATGCCCAGCCACGCCAGTAGCCCCAACCCCGCGAGGGCTGCGCCCGCTACGAGAGCCGTCATTTTGGTAGATGTGGATGCAAGCAGCAGCAGCACCACCATGCCCAGCAATCCCGCCCCGCGCCAGCCGAAAGGCCACCTCAGCAGGGCTACCAACGCCACAAACAGGACGGAAACAGCCAGCTCCGCCATGATGTCGTTGTTGACTGATATCCCGACGAAAGCCTGCATGGGCAGCAGGGCTATTGTCAAAGGTAGCAACACCCGTAGCCAGGGAAATCTTGTAGTGCTGAGCAGAGCGCCCGCCACCCATGCAAAGGCAACAACTGCCAGGGTCAGCAGGAGAGATACCAGGCGCATGAGCGTGAGCGCGACCTCAGGGTTGGCGTAGGGATCAGCCTCGATCCCTATAACTCGTGCCGCTCGCAAGGTGACGGCGCACAGCCAGTAATAAGGTGGGGGCTGGCGTATTTCCCAGACAA
>JBDSDS010000094.1:0-3910 GCA_039920445.1 Chloroflexia bacterium | reverse complement strand
GAGTGCTGTCCCGCTTCAACTGATCAAGCTCAAAGCCTTCGAGGATGTTGAGGCCGATAAGCGCCGTGATACCCTGCCCATTCGGCGGCATCTCCCAGGCTTCGTAGCCCCTGTAAGTAGTGGAGATAGGGTCTACCCAGGTGCTGGTATGCGCTGCCAGATCACGCTCGGTTATGAGGCCGCCCGTCTGCGCGGCAAACCGGGCTATCTGCCGAGCAAGGTCGCCCTTGTAGAAATCATCAGCCTTTGAATCGGCAATACGGCGCAGACTCATACCAAGCGCCTTGCTCGACCATACCTCGCCCGACCTGGGTGCTCGTCCTTTGGGGGCATAACTCTCCAACCAACCTTTGAACGCTGGCCCCTTGTTTGCGGAATAGATAGGTACAGCGCGATTCCAAAAATAGGCCACTATGGGCGATACGCGAAAGCCGTTCTCGGCGTAATCAATAGCAGGCTC
Organism: Chloroflexia bacterium; assembly: GCA_039920445.1. Lineage (GTDB taxonomy): Bacteria > Chloroflexota > Chloroflexia > QHBQ01 > JADMIH01 > JADMIH01. The sequence continues at coordinate 3,450 of JBDSDS010000094.1, read as the reverse complement.
AAAGAGCGAGGCGAACGGCAGCTTCCCGAAGCGCGCATGTAGGTCTCGCCACAAAGCAGGCGCTCCGGGCACTGTCACAGGCAGCCAACCATTTTCCGGCATAGCCTTGTAGCCTTTGTCCCTGAGCAGCTTGAGAGTAAGCGCCCCTGGAGCGCGTCCCGACCCATTCAGCCCGTGCAGCTTCTTATCTGAAGGGTCCCACACGAGCGCAAAAGCATCCGAGCCGATGCCATTGGAGGTCGGCTCGACCACCGTCGAGGCGATAGCAGCGGCGAGCGCGGCATCTACCGCATTACCACCTTTCTTGAGCATAAGCAGGCCGGCTTGAACGGCGAGAGGTGTGCTGGTGGCGACCACGCCATTGGGGGCAATAACAACCTTACGCTGAGTGCTATAGGGGTTCGTGGTGAGGTCCATCGGAGGCAAGACATCAACCACGGGGGTGGGCTGCGGTGTGGGTGTATTTGTAGGAGAGTTTGTGGGCGTGGTCGTGCTCGGAACGGCAGTGACGGTTGCAGTCGGTTCCTGTATCACCAGGGAGGGCGAAGGTGGAGGAGTATTTGGAGGGGTTGTGAGCGTATTGGGTAAGACAATAGAAGTAGCGTCAGGGGACGCTGTATCGCACCCCAGTGATGGAAAGAGGCTAGAGGCCGCTACCGCCCCGCCCAGTGTCAGGGCCGTTCGGCGCATAAACTCGCGCCGGGTGACCTGCTCAAGCCGGGCTTCTTCGCTTCCTGTCTCTACAGCGTTGTCCGTATTGTCCCTACCGGCTTCATCATACTCGTTGTGGCGCTTCTCCCCCATAAACGTTCCTTTCTGTCCTGGTGTGCGAAGCAATTTACTATAACACAAACAATACAGGTTCTAGAGACCATCTCATAAACAGTAACACTCTATGAAGACCGAGATAAAAGTTAGATTTGTTATTCTGAACAAAGTGAAGAATCAGTATGGGGGAGCCAGTGCCAGGTGGACTGATTCTTCACTTTGTTCAGAATAACAATGTAAGGAGGGTGCGCTCCCTTGGGCAGGTATTCATGTGACGAGTTCTAGACTTATGGGCAGGCTCCTGTCATTTCATCACGTTTTATTGCAGCAGGTAGCCTCATCCTTTATAGTGTGTATCGACAGGTTCGCGCCTGTTCTTCTTTTTCTATTCCCTTAGTTATTCTGAATGGACCAAAATGACTACATATTTAGTAACCGGAGCCGCAGGGTTTATCGGCTCCAATATTGTTGAAGAACTCATCCAGCGAAAGCAGAACGTGCGCGCGTTAGATAATCTCTCCACGGGGAAGAGGTCTAACATCGAGCCATTTCTTAACAATATAGATTTCGTCGAAGGGGATATAACCGATTCATCGATGCTGGCGGAAGCGATGCGCGGCGTCGACTACGTGCTACACCAGGCGGCGTTGCCTTCCGTCCCACGCTCGGTAGCCGATCCGCTTACTTCCCATGAGATCAACGCCACGGGCACGCTGAAAGTGCTGCTTGCGGCGCGAGATGCCGGGGTCAAGCGGGTGGTACATGCTTCTTCTTCCTCGGTGTATGGCAACAGCCCAACGATGCCTAAACATGAGCTGATGCCGACCCGGCCGCTATCACCCTATGCCGTAAACAAGCTGGCCGGAGAGGAATATGCAAAGGTCTTCGCACACCTCTATGAACTACCCACCGTATCGTTGCGCTATTTCAATGTCTTCGGCCCCCGGCAAGACCCGCACTCTGCGTACGCTGCTGTGATCCCGGCTTTTATAGCGGCCATGCTGGAGAACAAGCGCCCAACAATCTATGGGGATGGCTCGCAGACTAGAGATTTTACCTACGTCAGCAATGTAGTGAATGCCAATCTGCTGGCATGTGAAAGCAGCAACGCGGACGGTATGGCCCTCAACGTGGCCTGCGGCGAGAGCTTTTCCCTGCTTGACCTTGTGCATCACATAAACACGCTCCTGAGCACAAATATCGAGCCGGTGTTCGAGCCTGAAAGGAAGGGCGATGTCAAGCATTCACTTGCCGCCATCGCAGAGGCTAGGGAAAGGCTCGGTTATGAGCCGCAGACCTCGTTCCACGAAGGATTGACCCAAACGTTACGTTCCATGCAAATAACCCGTAATTCGTAATTCGTAATTCCCGAAGGGGACGTAATTCGTAATTTGATTACCTCCATAGGTGAGTTGCTGGTAGACTTTCTTCCTATCATGGAAGAAGGGCGCACTACCGGATTCAGCATCCACGCGGGAGGCGCGCCGTATAACGTAGCGGTTGGTTTGTCACGCCTCGAGCAAAAAGTGGCTTTCGCGGGCAAGGTATCGTCCGACCTCTTCGGGCGTTACCTGCGCGAGTGCGCTGAGCGAGAAGAGATAGATACTCGCTTTCTACTCACCGGCGATGCGCCCAGCACCCTCGCTTTCGTGGCGACCGAGCAAGGGGAACCTGCTTATGCGTTCTACGATGAGGGCGCGGCTGATACAATGCTCACGATTGGCGAAGTGCCACCAACGCTATTTGAAGAAACGTCTATCCTGCATTTCGGCTCGATCAGTCTGCTGCGAGGTAGCACACCGGCGGCTGTGGTGGAGATCGTCGAACGCCTCAAGGATAAGGCTCTGCTATCCTTTGACCCAAACGTGAGGCCAGGGGTAGTGCGCAACGAACAAGCATATCGTGCCCTGCTAGATTACTTCTTCTCGCTTGCGGACCTGGTGAAACTGAGCGCGGCAGACATCGCCTGGCTAGCGCCAGGCGAAACGGTTGAGAGCTTCGCTCGGGAGTTGTCGCGGCGGGGCTTGGCGCTTGTAGTAATCACGCGGGGTGAGGAGGGGGTATTCGCCATCCGGGGAGAGGAGCAGTGGCATATACCGCCCGTGCCTGTTCAGGTGGTTGATACAGTCGGCGCAGGCGATGCGTTCAGCGCGGGGCTACTCGCGGGGTTAGCCGAGAGAGGGGTTACATCGAGGCAGACTCTCGCCGAATTGCCGAACCAGGAAATAGAGGCAAGCCTGAAGTTTGCATCAGCGGTAGCCGCACTGACCTGCACCCAGCCGGGAGCCGACCCGCCAATCCGCAGTCAGCTAGAGCGTTTTATCGTCCAGGCATAGGAGGAAGCAGAAATGTCAGTAAAGGTAGGAGTGTTCGTTCCTCAGGGTTGGAAAATCGACCTGGAAGATATAAAGGACCCGGTCGAGCAGTATGAGGCTATGACACGCGTGGGGGTAGAGGCTGAGCGGTTGGGCTATGACTCGATATGGCTGTACGACCATTTCCATACCGTGCCCACACCTGAGCTTGAGACCACATTTGAGTGCTGGACCGCCACCGCGACCCTGGCCAGAGATACCTCGCGCATCCGCATAGGCCAGATGGTAACGTGCAACGGCTACCGCAACCCCGCCCACCTTGCCAAAATAGCCTCAACCGTAGACGTAGCAAGCCACGGCAGACTCG
>JBDSDS010000093.1:0-11096 GCA_039920445.1 Chloroflexia bacterium | reverse complement strand
TTCCTCGACATCGGTGGCGGCGCACGCGAAGACAAAGTAGAGGCAGCCCTACGCATCATCCTGAGCGACCCGAACGTTAAGTCGGTCATGTTCAACATCTTCGGCGGCATCACGCGCGGCGACGTGGTAGCCAACGGCATCGTCAAGGTGCTGTCGCAGATGAAGCCCGATGTGCCGATGGTGGTACGTCTTGCAGGCACGAATGCCGAGGAAGGTCGCAAGATACTGGAAGCCGCCAACCTCCCCGCAGCCGCCACCCTCGATGAAGCCGCCCAGATAGCCGTCAAGCTCGCTAAGGAGCGAAGCTAGAGGCGAGAGGAAACCCAACCGGGCCTTAGCTTAGGGTCTGTGATGCAACACTACCCGGTACGATGCGCTTTCTCTTACTTTCAGCCCTCAACGCTTTCGATAAAGCGCGCAAACCCTCGACGCGTAGCGACCACTACCAGCTCATGCCCCTCAGCCAGCACGCTATGGGGACCAGGCCGCCATGTATTGTGCCCGTTCTCGAACAGAAGTATCGCTCGCGCTTCCACTGTCTGCTGCAATTGATCTATGCTTTTGCTTTCCGTCCACGATCCAGCTTCAACCCTGCCCCGGCCGATTACGAGCACCCTGTTGCCCACGGCAGCGGTGCCGACCACCCGCCCTCCAACCGCTGCCGCCGCGAAGGTGGGTGCTGCTAACGACGATACGCTCCGCGAAATATGGATACCAAAGGCTCGTTCCACCCGCGCGGCAAGCTCCGGATCGAACAGTCGCAGTACAACCCTCAGATTGGGGTTGATTGCACGCGCATTGAGCGCGGCCTCAAGGTTGGCCAGGTCATCGTCCGTGGCGGCGACCAGGCACTGAGCCTCGGCCACGTCAAGTTCCGCCAGGGTTTCCTGAAGCCGCACATCGGCAATCAGCACAGGCACTCGAAGACGCCTGATAATCGGGACGAATTCGTTCTCGTGTAACTCGGCTGCGACCACGCGCACTCCATGCCGGCTTATCTGCTCCGCAACCCTGTAGCCGATGCTCCCCAGCCCGCACACGACGACGTGACCTTTCATGCGTCCGTGCGCCGAGCCGAGCAGACGCGTGAGCCGCGCCCCCACAATCGCATCGGTGATAAAAGTATAAAAGAGGGTGAGGGCCACCGCTCCGAGCAGCACTATAAGAACACCGAAAAACTTCAGAGCTAAGGGCGCGTCGGGGATCGGCATCTGGTCGAAGCTAGTACCGGTAAGAATGGTTATCGTGAAGTAGAACGCCTGGACAAGATCGAGCCGGGCAAATAGAAAGAACACGCCCGTTCCCAAGAGTGCCAGGAGAAGAAGTGCAAGCAGCAGGCAGCCCACTTTACGGTCTACGATACCACCCACGCTGCGCAGCGATGTGATAGCCTCGCCCAAACGCCGCTGTAACCTGCCGGTCAGCGTATTGTTTTCGCGGGGAGGTGCGGACCCATCATGAGCAGCCTCGGCTCCGCTATCTATGAGGCAGATGGCATCTTCCCAATGCTGGGGAAAGAGGGTTGCCGCGCCATCGCTGTCGATGCAGGCCAGAGGTATCACCACATCGGTGTCAGAGGTGTCAGAGATCTGCGCTTGCCTCACCACAAGCACGCGGCCTTCGACGATTATACGCTGTTCCCAGTCACTATGTAGAGCCGCCGAGACGAAGGACGGGGCGGCTATAGCAGACGAGCTAAACGCATGGCAGTCATAGAAGAGCGCCTGTATTCGTTTGCCCAGCTCTTCGCTGAACATGCGCATCACTATGCGTATAGTGGGGTTAAGCTCCTGGGCAGCCAACGCCGCGTGCAAGTTGTCTACGTCGCTGTTCTCCGTTAGCACAATGGCGCCGGCTCGTTCCACCCCCGCAGCCTTCAGGACGGACACCTGTGTGTAGCTGCCCTGTATGAGGGTAGCGCCAAGGTCTTGAGCACGGCCCGCGAATTCTTCGCTCGGTGAGGCGGCGACAACAACTACCTCCTCGCCAAGACGTCGTAACTCTTCAAGCGTGCGCAGGCCCAGGCCCTCAAGACCACACAATACTACCTGTCCCGCGCTGCCGTCGCCAGCTCTATCCACAGATATCTCCCGTAGCCATTTATCTGCCGCCATCTTATCATAAGGTACGGGTGTGAACCAATCGCTACATTCGAGGCTCACTCTCACTCGTGAAGTAGAAGATTATTCGGGGAGGGCCACACGCAAACAGTACGATGGTATCTGTGCTGTGTGCGGGGTTGGGTTTACAGGTCGTGAAGGTAAGAAATACTGCTCTGACTGCTGTAAGGACAGGGCATCCTACCTGCGCAATGACAGGCTGAAATCACCAACTCATGAAGTCATGCGGGGATAAAGCAGCATCTTTACGGTTTCTACCAGTTCCTCTAACTTGAAGGGCTTATGCAATATGGCCGCGAAACTCTTGTCCGTGCTTCGCCGCATCTCAGGTAAACTGGTGAGTGCCAGTACAGGGGTCTTCTTGGTCTTTGGGCGCTGCCTGAGCACCGTTACGAGCTCCGCCCCATTGAGGTTGGGCATGTTGATGTCTGATATGACCAGGTCAACGTCCGCTTCGTCTACAACATGCAGAGCCTTCAGGCCGTCCCCTGCGCAAACGGTCTGGTAGCCCTCCTCACTAAGTATATCTTTGAGAAGTTCTAGTATTGCTACATCGTCGTCAACGATGAGGATGGTCTTCATCATGACCTGTAGTGCTATTTCCGTGCCACACCCGCCATCAAGCCAGTACGGTATGTGCTTTCAGGTCGGACACATGTGCCCTTATAGCCCTACACGGAGCATCAACTGTCCGCCCTTCGGGAGGTAGCAGCAAATTACCTAAAGCCTGTATGCTGTTTGCTCATGCACCATCAAGGCTCACCAATCAACTGCCATGCTAATTACACAGTCTTACTAGAGAGAAGAATTCAGAGGTAGACGAACGGTGAACGTAGACCCAATCCCCTCCTGGCTTTCTGCGGTTATGCGCCCACCATGCTGGTCTACTATTTGACGCGCACCCGCCAAACCTACGCCCGTTCCCTGAATTATGTCCTTGACATTTGCACCCCTGCGGTACCACTCAAATATATGGGGCAAGTCCTGAGCTGGAATACCCATACCCTCGTCCTGTACAGTCAATACAGCGCACCTACTGTCACCATCTACTTGTTCAGCAGCATCAGGGTCGCCAGCAGCCCCTCCACGCACCTCATTCGCCGACTGCGTCTCATACCCAACACCAATTTTCACTACGCTAACCTGGGGGCTGTACTTTACGGCGTTTGTAATCAGATTGTCTAGAACTTGCTCCAGCCGGGCAGGGTCCCAGACGCCCACTAATTCATCATTATCTGCCTCCACCACCAGTTTGCGGTGCTCTGTTCGTTGGCGATGTGACCCTGTCACTCGCCGCACCAGAGCTACCAGGTCGACTCTTTCGGGCGTGATGAGTAGCGGGTGGTTGGGTTGTATATGTTGAGGAGTTGATAGGTCTTCTATAAACTTATCCATTCTGTCCGCTGCCTCGGAGAGCTTGGTCAGGTCGCGGCTCAGTTGGTCCAAGTCGAGGGGATTACCTCTGGCTATTCGCCTTTCGATTAGTTGAGTTACGCCCTTTACCACGGCAACTGGGTTACGCAGGTCGTGTGACACCAGCGACAATAATTCCTCTTGTGTACGCACTGCACGCTCTGCAAGCGTGCGTGCCTCATGTTCCTTAGCAAGTAGTAGTGACCGCTCCTCTTCAGCCCGCTTACGGTCAGTTATATCTTCCATCATCGACAGGCCGTATACGATATTCCCAACTTTGTCCCTCATAAGTGCCACCGAAAGCTGCGCCCATACGATGTCTTGGTTCTTGGTTAGATACCGTTTTTCAACTGTAAGGCTCGGTATTTCACCCTGTAGAATCTGTCCAGCCAGCTTCAGGTCCGCCTCTACATCCTCAGGATGCGTAAACTCTACGAAAGTCATACTAGTGAGTTCCTGCTCACTGTACCCTAGCAACTCGCACAGCGCGCTATTCACCCGGAAAGGCTTGAGGTCGAGACCCACGAGAGCCATGCCGATGGGTGCGCCATCGAACGTCTTTCTGAATCGCTCTTCACTCTCCCTCAGGGCCTCCGCCTGCCGCACCCGCTCGGTAACATCCCGTATAGTTGAGAGCATTGCTACTCTCTGCCCCCTTTCTTCGATGAAGTCTACCCTTGCCTCAACTACAATCTCGCTTCCATCCGGGCGCGGTATAACGCTCTCGAAGGCGGGCACCTGAGGGCTTTTGAACGTCTCTCTATACTGCTGATTAGCGTACTCCCTGGCCTGCTCTGGAAATATGATGGCGAAGTTGTGCCCGACCACTTCATCGTATGTGTAACCATATAACTCCACGTAGGCAGGGTTCACGTCCAGCACTGTTCCCTCAGCGTCTGAAAGTGCCAGGGCATCCGCTGAAGCCTGCCACACAGCACGGAAACGCTGCTGGCTACTTTGCAGTGTCTCAGCATCTTGATTGCGGTTGCCGAGTTCTTGGAAATAGACGGACACGCCAGCGTCCGAGGGGTACACATGAAGTTCAAGCCACGCGTTGAGAGGACCGTAAGGAGCCTCAAATCTGATGGGAGTGCCAGAGATTCCCGAGCGCGCCACTTTTTGATAAGCGGCATAGAAAGGTGCGAGTACTTCGTCCGGAAACTCGTCTCGAAAGTTCTTGCCGAGTAACTCTGTCTTGGGCTTTTGCAGCAACTCTTCAGCTTTGTGGTTGACGTATATGAAGTGCATCTCACTGTCAAGTGCCACAAACGGAACCGAACTGTTCTCCAGGATAGCTGTGGTGACGGTATCTACATTGCGCATGCTATCTCCCCTTCCTTGCAAGGCTGCCCGTGCCACGGGCAGAAGATTTTACCATGCTGCTTGCCGCTGACTAGAAAGATTAGTCTGAAACATAGAGTTCAGATTAGGGGCTTCACGCTCCGCCCGTGCCCGACGGATTGCGAACTTACACGCTGCCATAAGCATGCGAGTACTTCACCCATTGAGGTAATACCACGATACTATACCACAGTGAACACTATCATAGATATAAGGTGATTATTTAGCATAATGTCACCTGCTCTGCCAGCCGCTCCTCCGATTTGTCCCTTAGAGATGCTTTGTGAGGGAATATGGTGTTGTTGGGTATGCGTGTAGAGCCTTCGTAGATGGGCGCGGATATGAACCAATTACTATATCCGAGCTTCACCCTTACTTGTGAAATTGAGGATTACACAGGGGGATATAAATAAGCAGTCACGGTCCGAGGTCACGCCATGCAATCTTGAACCCTAATCCCTATTTTCAGAGCAGACATCGAGAACAGGTTGGCCGGTATCATCTAATAACTCAAAGGAAAAGTTGCCATCGGAATTTGACACACGCCGGACTCGCATATTGAATCTCCTCGTTTATGACTTGACGCTTGGTATCCGATCAGACTGCCTACCCGGAATATCCTGACACAGGATTTGCCTCGGCACAACAGTGAGGTTATACTTCTACCCGGAAAGTGTTTATATAATGTTCAGAACGACAATATCATCTTGGTATGCAAGAAACGATGTTCTGTGCGTAGCGTAGACTGACAAAAGGATGGGGCTAGCTGCGTGTCAGCCCACGCCAAGAATAGAAAAGCTAATCTGAAAAGCAAAGAGAGGGACTAAATTGGCAAAGACCTTACTGAAAAGAACCGAAGTACCCGTCGAGCATACCTGGGACATAACGAGCGTCTACCCGACGGACGATGCCTGGGACAAAGCCTACCAGGAGGCGAAAAGCGAGCTTGACGGGCTGGGCCGCTTCGAGGGTAAACTGGCCGAGTCGCCCGCCACCCTACTTGAGGGGCTTAGCGTCCGCGATGAATACATGGCGCGCGCCTCGAGGATATATGTCTATGCAGGTATGCAGTCGACGGGCGATGTAGGAGACCAGGAAGCGCAGGCTCGAACTCAGCAGGCGCTTGGTTTGCTTGCCAGGGCCGGTGGCGCACTGGCATACTTTGAGCCTGAACTGCTTGCTATCGCCCCTGATAAGCTAGAGAAGATGGTGAGCGAAGAGCCGGGCCTCGCAACCTACCGTCACTATCTGGACAAGTTGAGCAGGCGGCGCGAGCACGTTCGCTCTTCCGAAGTCGAGTCGATCCTGGCCGAAGCCGCCGATCTTGCTTATAGCCCATACACAATCCGCACCGCCCTCGAAGATGCCGACCTCAAGTTCGCCACCATCAAGGACGAAGAGGGCAACGACCTGGAGATACAGCAGGGCAACGTCTGGTCCCATATTCGCAGCCAGAACCGCGATGTCCGCAAAGCTGCCTGGGAAGCATACGCTGACGGCTATATCGGCATGAAAAACACCTTTGCCACGAGCCTTGCAGGTGGGGTCAAGCGGGACGTATTCTATGCGCGCTCCCGCAAATACAGCAGCTCCCTAGAGGCGGCGCTGGCAGAGAACAACATCCCGGTTGAGGTATACAACAGTCTGCTTGACACGTTCAAGAGCCAGCTACCCGTATGGCACCGCTTCTGGGAGATCAAGCGACGCGCTCTCGGCGTCGACAGCCTGCACGGCTACGATATTGACGTGCCGATAATCCGCAATCAAAGAAACCTGCCATATAGCGACGCGATGGAGAAGATTTGCGCAGGTATGGCCCCCCTCGGCGATGAGTATGCCACCGTCCTGAAGCGCGGCCTTTACGATGAGCGCTGGGTAGACATCTACCCCAACCAGGGCAAGGGAAGCGGCGCGTTCTCCTTTGGCACCCACGGCACCCACCCCTTCCTCATGCTCAATTACAATGATTCGCTGGAGGAGATGAGCACGCTTGCTCATGAGCTTGGACATTCGATGCACTCTTACTTCTCCTGGGACAACCAGCCGCCTGTCTACGGCTTCTACTCGATGTTCGTGGCTGAGACCGCGTCCAACTTCAACCAGGCGATGGTGCGCGCCCACCTGCTCAAAACTGAAAAAGACCCCGACTTTGAGCTAGAGGTGCTTGCCGAAGCCATGAGCAACTTCCACCGCTACTTCTTCATCATGCCGACCCTCGCCCGCTTCGAGCTTGACTGCCATGAGAAGGTCGAGCAAGGGGAAGGTCTTACAGCAGACAGCATGTCTGCCAAGCTGACCGAGCTATTCCGAGAAGCCTACGGGCCGAGCGTCACGATAGACGAGGAGCGGGTCGGCATCACCTGGGCGCAATTCCCCCACCTCTTCGGCAACTTCTATGTCTTCCAGTACGCCACCGGCATCTCAGCCGCAAACGCCCTCGCCGACGGCATCCTCAAAGGCGATGGGAACGCCGCCCAAAGCTACCTCAACTTCCTCAAGTCAGGCGACTCCCTCTACCCCCTCGATGCCCTCAAGCTGGCCGGAATAGACATGAGCACCCCTGAGCCTGTAGAGCGTGCCTTCGGAGTCATGACCCGCATGATAGACCGCTTAGACGAACTAGTTGGCGAAGGGCCGATCAAGTAGGAATTATGAATTATGAATTACGAGAAAGCCAATAATTCATAATTCATAATTCATAATTCTTTAACCATGTCCCCCCTAGAACAATCCCTCCACGGCGCTCGGCTCCTGTACGCCTATACGATGTATATCGAGGCCCCTATCAAAGAGGTCTTCACATACACGGGCGAGCCTGAGTACTGGAGCCGCGATTTCGACGGCGAGCCCCTGCCGGGCCTGGTACTCACATGGGATGGGCCTAAATACAACCCCGGCTCTACCATGACCCTCGCTCCCCTGCGCAAGGACGGCACTACCACACCTGTCGGCTCGGTGTCGATGGAGTTGCTGCATTACGAAGAAGACGCCGAATTAAGCTTCCGCTTCCTCACAGGCAGTCACCTCATCTACCGCTTCGTCTATGAGGAGAAGACACCTACGCGCACAGAGTTCACGGTAAACGTGCTGGTCGATGCCCAGAGTCCACCCCTCAATTCCTTACGACAAAGACTCTATGCAAAGAAACGTCGCAAAGCATCGATCCAGGACCACCTGCGGGTAAAGGCACAGCTTGAGGGCAAGAAGGCGCCGCGCAGGCGATAAACTACAGGTCAGCATGTGGGCCGTCCAACGCGACCTTATGCTATAATCTCATGATTGTCTGTTCCAAGCCCGCTCTGCTTCACGCGCTTTGCCGGAAGATACCAGGAGGCACCCGATGTTCCCCAGATTGAAGATGCGAAAATCCTATTCATTAGTCGCCCTGCTCATGCTTGCCGCGACCTTCGTTATCCCCGCTCCGGCGATCGCGCAGACTCCGCCCCCTGCCCAGCCTGCTCCCCCCGCCGACTTTATCTCCTACGTGACCGACATCCTCCCCCAGCGCCAGCGCGACCTCTGGGTGATGCGCCTCGACGGCACCGACAAGAAGCAGCTTACCCAGGGCTTCAACGTCTGGTTCGCCTCATGGTCACCTGATGGCAAGCGCCTTGGGGCCACCACCGAAACAGGCGATCTGTACACTGTGAACGTTGACGGCACCGACCTCAAGCTAATTGCTCGTGGAGCATATTCCCCACCATTCTGGTCACCTGACGGCCATTTTATCGCTTATGTAGGTGGTGAGAAGTTCGCCATGCCGGTAGCCAGGGGCGATTTACGCATAGTACCCGCGGGCGGAGGCACACCCTGGATTGTGCCCGGCGGCCAAGACATCCCCTCTCTACCCCCCGGTGCGGCCGCTATGGTCTGGTCAGGTGATGGCACTCGTATCGCGTGCGGTTGGCCAGGCCGAATCCTTCATGTGGCGGGCGGGCCGGGCGCTCCTGTGGGGGTAGAGGCGCTCAAGGGCGAGGGCGTAGGCAAGTTCGTAGTTGCAGGCGGCTGGGCGCCAAACGGCAAGCATCTCGCTATGACCGATGGCATCAACTATGGCATCCTCGATATGACTACAGGTGAGTTTGTTACCATTGCCAGATCTTTCAGCCAGGCAGGTATCGCTCGGCCCGGCGTGTCATGGTCGCCTGCCCTCGGTAAGGTAGCCTTCGCTATCAACAGCAGGGCACAGGACGGCCAGCGCCTCTTCCTAGCCGACCTGGACGGCCGCAACCCCAAACTCATACTCTCGCACCCGCAAAGAGCCGTCTATCGTGGCCAAGTAAGTGACTACGGTCCGCCCTTCTTCTCAGCCGACTCGAAGACGATGCTGATGCGCGTGTCCCGTACCACATCAAGGGGAGGCCAGCTAATTTACACCCACGAGTCTTGGGTGGTACGCACTGACGGCTCAGGCGGCGAAAAACTGCTGGATGGCTTCAACGCCACCTGGCAGCCGAAGGCCCGCCTCAAACTGCCCGATCCCGCTTTCTGGTTCCAGTGGCGCACTACGGATTTGCCGGTTGCGAACGGCCTGCAACGCTCCTGGCTCTGGGGTCCTACAGCCATTTTCTCAGGCACAGAATCATTGGCCGAAGCGCCTGGCGGCAAGCAGGCCGTGATCTACTTCGATAAGGGGCGGATGGAAATCCCCAACCCGAACCCACCTCAGCCTACCCGCTTCCTGGTGACTCCCGGTGCTCTGGCAAGAGAGCTTGTTACAGGCCAAATAGTAACGGGGGCTACACAGCGGGAAGCAAAGCAGCCGCCCAACGTTATGCTCGCGGGCGACGACCCCAACGCTGACGCGCCTACCTACGCCACATTAAACAAACTGGGCGCGGGCACAGACGCGAGCAAAGCCCAGGACAAGACCGGGCAGCCTGTCGAAGCCACCCTCTCGCGTGATGGAACCATTCGCACCAATCCGAACCTGGGCGCACTCACAAAGGTAGAAGCCTTCATCCCCGAAACAGGCTACAACCTGCCTGATGTCTTTCTGAATTACTACAAAGCTCAGAGTTGGAACTGGATTTACGTGGCAGGCTATCCCATATCAGAGGCGTACTGGGCGCGAGTGAGCGTAGCCGGGCAGCCCCGCGATGTCCTTGTCCAGGTCTTCGAGCGACGCACGATCACGTTCGATCCCGCCGCGCTCGACGGATATAAAGTGGCGTTCGGTAACGTGGGCCGGCACTATTACGACTGGCGCTATGGGGGGAAATAGCTCTAGTTTAATCACAAAGGACACAAAGAGCACAGAGAACACAAAGGTTTTTATTGTTTACTCCTAACATTAAGTGGAGAGTCGGATAAGCTATGCCTGATCCTGCTATTGCGCCCTATGGCTCCTGGAAATCCCCTATTAGCTCAGACCTCATCGTGTCCGATACAATCGGCCTGGGGCAGGTTGAAATAGATGGGAGCGATGTCTACTGGGCTGAGCAGCGTCCCTCCGAGGCTGGCCGCTACGTTGTCGTCAAGCGCACGGCGGAAGGGCAAATCGAGGATGTAACCCGACCTCCTTATAACGCCCGAACGCGCGTGCATGAGTACGGCGGAGGAGCATTTGCCGTTGCGAACGGTATAGTCTACTTCTCCAACTACACCGACCAGCGTCTTTACCGTGCCGATTCCGGTTCCGAACCGCGCCCCGTCACCCCTGAGGTAGAACTGCGCTACGCTGATGCGCGTGTAGACGCGAAGCGCAACATTCTCATCTGCGTGCGCGAGGACCATAATGTCGAGGGTCGTGAAGCTGTCAATACCCTGGCATACGTGCGGCTCGATGGGGACGAAGGCGGCGGTACGGTAATCGCCTTCGGCAACGACTTCTACTCGACCCCTCGCCTTTCGCCGGACGGGACCCGCATCGCATGGCTTACCTGGAACCACCCCAATATGCCCTGGGACGGCACCGAGCTTTGGGTAGCCGATGTCGCCGGTGACGGCTCCCTGTCCCATCAGGAGCAAGTAACGGGCGGCTCGGACGAGTCTATCTTTCAGCCCGAATGGTCGCCCGACGGTCTACTCCACTTTGTATCTGACAAAACGGGATGGTGGAACCTCTATGCCGTACGTGATGGGCAGGTCGAACCGCTCTATCCTATGCAAGCAGAGTTCGGTGTGCCTCAATGGAAGTTCGGCTACAGCACATATGCCTTCATCAAGCCCGAGCGTATAGTTTGCACCATAATCGAGCGTGGTTTCGCACGACTTGCCTTG
>JBDSDS010000092.1:0-3999 GCA_039920445.1 Chloroflexia bacterium | reverse complement strand
GCTTGTGCATGGTCATAGGGTCACAGGCCATCAAGGTGTGCTACTAGGTAAGAGTGGTCCTGGGCGCTGCCGTGTAATAGTCGGGACTTGATCCAACAGGGAGCAGTGTCCGATTTCGATGTAACAGTCAGATTAGTGCTACTTCCCCGGGCATCATGTGAAAAGAGATAAATCCTGGCTATTACACCTAAAGGGCAGGTCACACAGTCCCAGTCAGGGCCGGCCGGCGATGTTAGTGGCCCCCTCCAACGCATAATCCACCGCCCCCTCCATGCTCATGACATGGCCTGCCGACCATGCCGTTGAAAATGCCTCTTCGCCTAGCTGGGTGCGAACCATTTCCATCTCCCGCTTGTACCGGGTACGTTCGTTAGGTGGTAGTGGCGCTCCAATCAATTCTCGCATAGCCTGGCTTGCCCCCCATAACCGTGCCGACTTCTCTGCCAAATCCAGGCCTCTGTATACCATTGCCAGACCTTCTAGGCTATATACAATGCCATACTTCGTCCCCGCAGCCTGTCTGATGGTGAGGCTTTCCTTGTGTCTGGAGAGCGCCAACGCGTAGTCGCCCTGCTCGTAAGCTACAAGCCCCAGGTTTGCCAGCGAGAGAGCGACGCGACTGGTATCTCCAACTTCGCGGTCCATCGCCAGGGTTTCTTCAAGAAGAGTAGCCGCCGATGCATAATCTCCCTGTTCATACAACACAAGCCCCAGGTTGTACGGAGAAGGCCTCTTATAGCCCAGTTCCTGCTCGATGCGCCAAGATTCCTCGTAAAAAGAGCGGGCATTTGCATAGTCCTCCTGAGCGTAGAGCACGTTTCCCAGGTTTTGGAGCGTATCAACGAGGCTCCTTTTGTCTCCCAACTCTCGCAATATCTGCAAAGCCTCCTCAAGCAGAGAATGCGCCGTCGGGTAATCTCCGCGCGCATCGGCCAGCGTCGCTGCCACCTTGAGCGCCCTGGCTCTTATCGCTCCTCCGGGCCGGCCGATTGCCAGCACCTCGACCGTTTGCTCCAACCCCTCACGCAAGTAGACTCGGCCCCGCCAAAAACGCTCCAACGCTATTACTAACCGTAGTCCGGTCTCCGCGGCCTCGACATTTCCGGCCTCGCCATGTTCCTTCGCCCAACGAAATACCGCTCGAATGTTGCCGTTTTCATCTTCCAGCCGTTCCAGCCACCTGGCCTGGTCTTCCTGTTTCAGGTGCGGTGCGGCTTCCTCGGTTAACGCCATGAAGTACTGGGCGTGCCTTCTGTGTATCTCCTCCTCTTCCCCACTCTCCTGCAACTTCTCTCTTGCATAGTCGTGTATCGTCTCCAACATCCAAAAGCGCGGCTCATTAGCATACGTTCCCTCCCTCTGCTGTAATAGGCTCTTGCTGATCAAAGCCTCTACTCCATCCAGGGTGTCCATACCGAGGATGCTGCACACCGTCTGAATGGCGTCCAGCGTCCTCCCCCCCTGGAACACCGCAAGCCGCCGGAACAGTGCTTTCTCTGCGTCATCGAGCAGGTTATAGCTCCAGTCTATCGTGTTACGCAACGTCTGTTGGCGAGTGGGTACATCTCGGTCATTGCTTGCGACCAGTTGCAGCCGGCTCTGCAGGCGAGAGAGCATCGCCTGGGGTGGTAGCACCTTGATGCGGGCAGCAGCCAGCTCGATTGCCAGGGGCAATCCGTCCAGGCGGTGGCATATTTCCACTATTGCTGCTGCGTTGTCATTTGTAACCGCAAACCCGGGTTTGCGAGCTACCGCTCGCGCCACAAACAAGCGAATACCCTCATATTCGGTCAGCAGCTCCATGGCAGGCAAGTGCCTGTGGTCCGGCAGCGCCATAGGTGGAACCGGAAATTCGTAGGCGCCCCTCAGGCCAAGAGCGGTCCGGCTAGTCACCAACACCTTCACTCCCGGTGTTGACTGTACAAGTTGGGCTATGAGTGAAGCAGCCTCGGCTACCTGCTCGAAGTTGTCGAGCAGTAACAACGCCTCCTTGCCTTGGAGGTAGGAAAGGATGCCTTCCATTGCAGTCTTACCGGGCTTTTCTTTGACTCCAAGCGCAGAGGCGATTTCGGTAGCGACCAGGTCGGGGTCTGTGATGGGCGCGAGGTTTACAAAGTATGCGCCTGCAGCGAAGCGCCCATGCAGGTCGGCGGCAGCCTGCATGGCTATACGGGTCTTGCCCACGCCTCCAGGTCCTATGAGGGTCAGCAGCCTCACATCTTCTCGCAGTAGTTGCTCGACCACAGCCGTGACTTCGGCCTCTCTACCGATAAAGGGGGTGGACAGTGCGCTTGAACGTTGGAACGCTGGAACGTTGGACCGTTCTAAGGAAGGGCGATACTCGGTCTCGGAGTCTCGGATGCGTTCGTAGAGAGCTGTGGTCTCGCGGTCAGGTTCGCGGCCGAGTTCCTCAGCCAGCACCTGGCGGCAGGGTTCGTACTGGGCGAGGGCCGCGCTGCGCTGTCCCGTGCGGGAAAGGAGGCTCATTGCCTGGCGATGGCTCTCCTCGCGCCACGGCTCCAGTTTCAGTTGCCACATAACGAAGCGCAAGGATTGCTCGTGTTCCCCCATGTCTTCATAATAATCGGCCAACCGCTCAAGAGCGTGCATCATCTGGCGATGGTGTGTCTCCCTCTCCAATAGAGCCCATTCCTCAAACTCACGGCTGTCGCTTACGAGGAAGCCCTGCAAGAAATCGCCCCTGTACAATTCGGTCGCCTGGTGTAAGCGTTCTACACATTCGACGCAGCGTGGAGGGTGCTTTGATTGCTGGATATTATGCGCTTTGCAGGCAGCAAGGAGTTTGTTGAACAGCCAAACGTCGCACCATGTATCGCTAGCCCGATTGAACTGTACCGTCTGGCGCGTGACGAGTAAAACAGGAGCCGGCAAGTGGGGAGCGGGAAGTGGGAGTGAGTCCTCGTCCTTTGATTCCTGACTCCCAGCAAGTGCTAGGCGCAACACGTAGAGTGCCTGTCTAAGGTTTTGTCGGGCTGCGATGTCCGGCTCGTCGGGCCAGAGAAGAGCAGCCAACGCCTCCCTTCGGTGGGAGCGGTCGGTCTCGATGACCAGGTATGCCAGGAGCGCGCGCACTTTATACGACTCGAAGCCGATTACACTTTTGTCGTTACGTGTGACCCGAAAAGGGCCGAGGAAGTAGCTTTGTAGCTGCGACATATCGTGGCCCTGTCTTAACACAGCCGATGCACCTTGAGTTATCATACTACTCCTATACAGCCCGCGCAAGATGCCTATTATCTTTAGCATCCTTTCAATGCGTAATACAGTTACCTCGCTGTCCGGATTGCCCCTATCTTTAGGGCGCGCCGCAGTTTGTGGCACTCCTTTGACGATTTTTTGACGATAGCCTCCTACAATTCGTCCAAGCCTATGTAATTTGGAGACTACTGGTATGTATTCACAAAAAGATCCAGACCCCAACTATCTGTCCTACCTGCTCAGGCTGTGGCGCACGAGGGATGATAACGGCAAACCGGTGTGGTGCGCCTCCTTGGAAGAGCCGGGCAGCCACCTTACCGAGAGCTTCGCCGACGTAGGTGGAATGTATTCGTTCCTGCAGGACCAGTTGGACATTGAACAGCCCGGCGAGGACGCAAGACAGGAGCAAAAGGAGCAACAAGCTGCCTGGGAGCAACCGGGGTAATACCGCGATGTAAGTTAAATGGCGGAAGGCCTTGATTTTTGGGACCAATATATTCAGGGAGGAGATAGGAGATGTTATCACACATTTATGGAAGACCGGCGAAGATAATATTTATGCTCGTGGCGCTCGCGCTCATAGCGGTCATAGCCCAGGTCCAGGCGAATGGCTCCGGCTCTGCGCTGCCGCAGAGCGCAGTTAGCTCCGCCGTTGGGCCTCGGCCCCTGGCTCTGTCCGGCGCTCTTCCGGGCGTGACAAGCGGCCAAGGTTCGGCCCCGGTCCCGGCAGGCACGTCGGGCACGTCGAATCACCCGATCGTGGGCCGCGAGGCCAAGCAC
>JBDSDS010000091.1:0-6824 GCA_039920445.1 Chloroflexia bacterium | reverse complement strand
CAGAGTCTTCCGCCGATCCCGGGATCGGCGGCGCTCCTGACCAACAACCGGGGCCACCCATTTCATTAGAGGCTGATATGGCGCGTATCATCGAGGAGCAGGCTGACGTGATCGCGCAGAAGCAATTGTATCATTCGCAGTTGATGCTGGGGGTAGCTGCTCTCGGCACGGACATCGTTAGCGCGAAGCAATCTACCATGATGGTTGCAAGTGCCCTTCGTAGTGGCAATACCCCAATCGCAACAGATGCACTGGTGAAACTGGGTGACGCCCAGTTCGCCCAGGTGAACGACAGGACGCTCCCTTACAGGTTCAACTCTCAGATTTCAGGGCTGCTACAGGGGATTATCCTTGATGCAATTAGCCAGGCCTACAGCAGTCAGCCTGATAAGATAACTGAGGCTCAGCTGATGCTCTCGAAGCTTTTCGCCAGTGCTAATGTAGAGGCCATGAGGCTGCCCAAGGAGCCGCCTCGCTTCCAGGCGCCTGCCTTCAGCCCTGAACCGTTGAGACTGGCAGCAGGCGAAGCCGTTGAACAGCCGAAATAGGACAAGTACCTTGTGGGCTGGGGAGGTGGAGGAAGCTCTAGCGGTGGGTGGCAAAAAGAGAGGAGGCTCCTTCATTAGGTAGCCTCCATTTACTCTAACGCTTGGTGGTTTCTGCCCTATGCCTTATCAATCGGCGGGCCGGCGACTGCCGTGACATAGTTCTCCGATGAAAGTCTGCGGCGAGCGACATCTCCCACGATCTCCGGTGTCAATGCGCTTATGATATTCGGGTAGCGAGAGATGTAGTCGAAACCTAACTCGAATAGTTCCATCTCTAGGATGGAGCGAGATAGCCCGTCGCTAGTCTCCAGGCGCAGAGGGAGTACGCCCGTCATATATTTGATGCCGCCCTCAAACTCCTCCTGGGGTATCGGCTCGGTGCGTATGCGCTCTATTTCACTTCGGATGCTGTCGATAGCGCGGCCAACGTTCATAGGATTTACCCCGGCGCGTACCGCCCAGGGACCAGAGCCGAGACCCGCCTCGAAAGAAGAGCCTGCATGGTAGGCTAAACCCTGTTGGTCGCGCACACTCTTGCCCAACCTGCCCATGAGGCCGATCCGGCCCAGCAGCAGGTTCATCAGGTCGAAAGCGTAGTAATCGGGATCGTGGCGGTTCACCCCTGGGAAGCCGAGCACGATATCGTTCTGGGTCTTACCAGGCACAATCCTGGTCACCAGGCTTGCTCCCGACGGCGGATCCACTGACTCGATGGCATACTTCTCAGCCTCACCACTTGCCTTCCAGCCCCCGAATAAGGTCTCCACTTTGGAAACGATATCATCCGGCTCCACATCGCCCACTACCACCAGCATAGCTTTATCAGGACGGAAGTGTCGCGTCCAAAAAGCCTGCATATCGTCGCGTGTAATTGCGTCCAAAGTCTCGATGTAACCGGCGGTCCGCGTGTGATAGGGGTGTCGGGCGGGGTAAAGCGCCTCACGGAACGCGCGCTCGGCGACCGATCCGGTGTCGTTCTCCAGTTCGACTAACCCCGTACGTAGTTGCGCCCGTAACTTCCCTATCTCGTCTTCCGGGAACGATGGCGTAAGGACGATCTCGGCAATAGTTTCCAGCAGATATGCCGTGTCTTCTTTGAGGGCGCGTCCGCCCGCATCTAGCATCGCTTTGCCCGCGTCAACGCCTATAGATGCGCCGATACTCTCGGTTTCTTCATTAATGTCAAGGAAGCTCCTGCGTTCGGTGCCCCTCCTCATAGCGCGCGTGGTAAAGGACGCCAGGCCCTCTTTCCCTTCGAGGTCATACATCGCGCCGCCCTTTATCGCCAGGCGGGCAACCAGCGACGGTGTCGTGGGGTTCGGGTAGACGAGCGCTATCATGCCGTTGTCGAGCACGCGCCGCGTGATTGTTTCCGCGCTCAGGCCCGTCCTGCTGGTTCTTGATAAAGTCTGCATTAGCTAACTGCTCCGTTCTCGGTTGCTTGCGTATCGACTGTCTGCTCGTCCTCGTTAGTCGGGATGAACCAGCCAACCGTTCGATTCTTTTCGGTCAGGTATAAACGCGCCACGCGCCTAACC
This sequence comes from Chloroflexia bacterium, assembly GCA_039920445.1. GTDB lineage: Bacteria > Chloroflexota > Chloroflexia > QHBQ01 > JADMIH01 > JADMIH01. Next base: position 4,738 of record JBDSDS010000091.1, on the reverse strand, counting down.
TCTTCCGGCGTGACGGCTGCCAGCTTTTCGAGGGCCGTCTCATACATATCCGCGGAATGTATGCTCTCCAGAAAGCCGAGCATATAGGCCTGGCTCGAAACGCTGTCACCCGAATAGATAAATTGTGCGCGTGATTGGCGGACCGCTTTGTCTAGCTCCTCCTGGGGTATATCGTCGTCCTGGAGCTTGCGTATCTCTTCATGGAGGGCTGCCTCCATCTTCGGCAAAGCAGCTTGCTGGTCTTCTTCACTGCGAGCGGAAGCCCCAATGGAAAAGAGGTGAGGGTCCTTATGCAAAGAGAAATAGGAGCCTGCGCCCGCTGCTATCTCGGTAGCTACGAGAGCCTTATAAAGCCTGGCAGAGCGCCCCAGCCCAACGCCGCCGAATCCCATAGGCTTGGCGCCTGATAGCAACGCATCGGCCACCATGAGAGGATAAATATCAGGGTGAGAAGCGGAGGGTGTGCGGTAAACCACTAATACCTGCGAGGTTGAACCCGCACGCTCCACGCGCACTCGTCGCTCGCCGTTTTGCTCAGGCTCGGTTGCCCGCACCAGAGGGATGGAGGGAGCGGCTTCCCACGCGCCAAAAGCGTCGCCGACCTTCTTGATTATTTCGGGGGTATCGAAGTCACCTACCACTACCACGGTTGCATTGTTCGGCGCATAGTAGGTCTTGTAGTGGGTATAGAGGTCCTCCCGCGTTATCGTCCGCAGGTCGCACTTCCAACCTATGACGCCGTTGCCGTAGGGGTGGACCTTAAACGCCGCCGACGAAACTTCCTCGTTGAGGAGATGGTCAGGCTCATTCTCTGAGCCTTCACGCTCTGAGATTATGACAGAACGTTCGGAGCTGACCTCGTCCGGATCGAACAGGGAATTACCCATCCTGTCGGCTTCTATTTGAAGGGCGAGGTCGAGCCTGTCCGAGGGTAATGTCTCAAAGTAGGCGGTCCAATCATCAGAAGTGAAGGCGTTCAGAGTTCCCCCGTTTTCAGCGACCACCTGCATTATCTGGCCCTTGCCGAGCTTCTCTGTCCCTTTGAACATCATGTGCTCGACCCAATGTGAGATGCCAGTAATGCCAACGTGCTCGTTGCGCGCTCCCACGCCGTACCATACCCAGAACGAGACAACAGGGGCAGATCTGGCCTCCTTTGTAAGTAGTGTCAGCCCATTTGCGAACTTATGACGTTGAAAGCTAGGCGGATTTGTGATGCTCTTCTGGTCATGCCCGTTTTGATCTTGATTAGGTGTCTGCTTTTCTTCAGTTGCGGTTGCTTGTAATTTGCTCATATTTAGATAAGTTCTCCTGAGTCTATATTGAGTAGCTTTAGTACCGATATACTATTATAACGCAGTAGGCCAGCAGGCAGTTGAGCAGGAAAGGCACATTTCTGCCTCTCATCCGTTTTGACAGCACCTATAGGCTCTGATATAATGACAAGGTTATCGCGGGGTGTAGCGCAGCCCGGTAGCGCGCATCGTTCGGGACGATGAGGTCACAGGTTCGAATCCTGTCACCCCGACTGGAAGGCTAAGTCAAGTGACTTAGCCTTTTTCCTTGTGATTCGCTGGTGGCTTCAGCATGCCTGGTTCATCTAGAAGCTCAGCGTGAATTCTTGATGCCTCTTCGGATGTCTGGAGGTACTTTGCGCCTTCGTTATAGCATCTCAGAATCGTTTGGCATGCTTCCTCGACCGAGTCGGTTACTATCAGCAGGTCCAAGTCCTCAGCGGAGATTTTCTTGTCGGGAAGCATGGTGCCCTTGATCCATTCGAGCAAGCCACCCCAGTATTCACTACCAAAGAGGATCAGCGGGAAGTTACGCACCTTGCCTGTCTGAATGAGAGTAAGAGCCTCGAAAAGCTCGTCCATTGTGCCGAAGCCGCCGGGGAAGATGACGAATCCTTCGGAATACTTCATGAACATTGTCTTGCGGACAAAGAAGTAACGAAAATTAATTGACAAATCAACGTATGCATTAGTGCCTTGCTCAAAAGGAAGCTCGATGTTGCAGCCGATAGACATCCCCTGGGCTTCTTTCGCGCCTCTGTTGCCTGCCTCCATGATTCCTGGCCCGCCTCCGGTTATCACCGCGAAGCCCTCTTCCGCCAGGTTTTTGCCCAGCTCAACTGCTTTCCAATACATGGGGTCTTCTTCGGTGACGCGCGCTGAGCCAAACATAGTCACAGCAGCGCCAACGTCGGCGAGGGTATCAAAGCCGTTGACGAACTCTCCCATAATACGCAGGACACGCCAAGTGTCGGAGCGTGTAAAGTCGAGTGGCGCTTCATGGGGCCTTCTCAGTAGCTGCTCGTCTTCGGTTGGCTCCCCCATGCGGTTAGACCGGTTCAGGCTCAAATTCGGCCTCAGCGGGGCGTTGCGTTGTTGCAACTCTTCCGCGCTGGCGGTTGGTGGCTTGCGGCTTGTCGGCTTCCTGGATTTACCGTCCCTTGCTCTGGGTGCAGACTCTATGTTGTCCTGGTCTCGATGTGACATATCTAGAAATACCTTTCTTGGAAATATGAAGTGATAACTCCGCGCATGAACTGTGCCAATCGAATGCCTTTCGGTCGCAGGAGTTATAGACCTGCGAATAAACTCTTGTTCAGGACAGGGCCGTCCGGTAAAGGTACTCCAACGCCGAGGGCAAAGTGCTCGGTGTCGACAAAGCTCACACCGAGGTCCTTCGACATTCGGGCAAACCTCTCCTGATCACCTTTCTGTGTGAGGTGGCTGCTGAGGCTCTGCCGTTTCAGGTCTGCCCAACTGCTCACATCGAGAGCGTTCGTGATTTCCTCGTCTGGGAGGCCCATATTGCTAAAATCAAGTTGAGCAAAATCACTGTCGGGGTCAACCTCACGCAGCCGTCTTGCGAAGTTGACGGTTGCGCTGCGTGCGAAGGAAGAATAATAGACACGAGCTACTTGCCACGGTTCACCCACGTCCGGAAATTTGGCTGGGTCGCCTGCCGCATAGAAGGCAGATGTGGTTAGCTTATGTATCATCAAGTGGTCCAGGTGCCCATACCCGCCCGTCTTATCGAAAGTGACCATCACAGTAGGCTTGAAGTCGCGGACGATTCTTACAAGTCGTTCTAATGCTGCTTCTTCATCCGCGTTGCAGAAAGCGTCTGGGTGCTTATTATCGGGCGAATCGAACCAGCCGGTATCTCGGTAGTCAAGGAACCAGAGGTGCTTGATACCCGCAACTACACAAGCCGCACGTAACTCGGCCTCCCTCACCTCGGCCATAGTCTCAGGAGTGGCTCCCGACTCGGGATGGATTTGACCGCATTCACCTTTGGTCGCGCAGACGAGGCCTGTGCGTATCCCATCCGCTGCTGCCTGGGCGAAAGTGCCCGTCATCAACTGCTCATCATCCGGGTGTGCGAAAACACCCAGCAATCCTAAGTCCGGAATATGTTGTTCCCAATCGAATTTTGTTGTATCAAGAGTCAGTAGTTGCGCGATCCAGTTCAGGCTCGGACGCTACCCCTTATGATATAGCAACTACCGTAAGCCCGCAAATATGCTAAACTGCGGAAGTCTATGCGACATAAGTCTGTGTGGTGTCTACACCAGGGTCATCTGACAAATAGCAACACTCTACGAAGACTAAGATAAAAGTATGCTTTGGCATTCTGAACGAAGTGAAGAATGCCAAAATAAAGTTGGTTTGTCTTTTGGAGCAGCCTTTATGAGCAGGGCTTACGCAGATAATGGACGATGAGTGCATTTGCGTAAGTCCTGATGAGATGACTCTTAACCACGCATCAGGGCTAACAACCAAATATCTGGTACTGGGAGACAGGATACTGAGTGAGCAATCGACGGGAGTTGTTAATTGGCGGATTCTAAATTGAGCGGCCTGCAACTGAATAATGTGACTAAGGCATTCAGGAAGCTGGTGGCAGTAGATGACCTCACGCTGCACGTGCCACGTGGGTCGATGTTTGGGCTGCTTGGCGCGAACGGCGCGGGCAAGACTACCACGCTGAGAATGGTACTCAGCATCCTCCGCCCGGATACTGGCACGATTACATGGGACGGTGAACCCATTTCATCCATAGCCAGGAGCCGCTTCGGTTATCTACCTGAGGAACGTGGGCTTTACCCGAAGATGAAAGCGGGCGAGCAGCTTGTCTTTCTGGCAGGGTTGAATGATATAGGCAGCACGGAGGCAAACCGGCGAGCAAGGGAGTGGCTAGGCCGCGTCGGGCTTGGCGGGGAGTGGGGGCGGAAGGTAGAGGAGCTATCGAAAGGCAACCAGCAGAAAGTCCAGGTGCTCGCGGCTCTCATACACGATCCTGACCTGATGCTCCTCGACGAACCGTTTTCGGGCCTCGACCCCATTAACACAGAAATCCTCCGTGAGACCCTGCTCCAGAGGCGAGATCAGGGCCGCACAATCATCTTCTCCAGCCACCGATTAGAGCAGGTAGAAGAACTATGCGACCACGTTGCGATAATCCACCGGGGCCGCTTGTTGACATCGGGTCCCCTGTCTACGCTAAAGAAGCAGTCGGGAAGAGCATTGGTTGAGCTTGGTTTCAAATTACCTGTCGATTCTGCTCCGGCTCTTGATACTTTTATTAATGGCCTGGGGCACGACACTCATGTTGTGCGCGAGCGGCGAACAGATAGCATTCGTATTGAGCTTCGGGACGGATTGACGCCGGAGAACGTGCTACAGGCGGCTCTTGCATCAGGGCCGGGCGAAATCAAGCGGTTTGA
>JBDSDS010000090.1:0-9192 GCA_039920445.1 Chloroflexia bacterium | reverse complement strand
AGACGTTCGAGTTCGGCGGCCCGGAGGTATTTGAGTATAACGACATGCTCCGCCAGACATTGGATGCAACGGGGAAAAAAGGGTTCCTGCTCCACGCACCGCTCCTGCTCGTGAAGCCGGTCATCCCCATAATCGACAAGGTTATGCCCAAACTGATCACGAAGGACCAGTTCACCATGCTCCTTGAGGGCAGCAAGACCGAGGACAAACGCCTTCAGGAGATAGGCGGCTTTGAATTGACACCGTTCCGCAAGGCGATAGAGATAGCGTTCAAGGCCCAGCCGCCTACCACATACGCAAAGGCAAAGGCCCACGCCGCGACAGCATGATAATAGTTATTAGACGTGAAGTGGTAAGAACAACTCCTGAAGGATAGTACTTACGGCCTATCTTAAGGGAATCTTAAGGCGAAAGTAATGTTTTTACCTCCTCTTGGCACGCCATATGCTTTATAATTGAATTGGATATAACAGGTTGAGGCAACCGTTTGTCGCCGAAGCTTTGGTTATGCACAGGCTTATGCTTGTGCCTTAATATCGTTGTGAGCGGGAACCACAACAGGGCCCCGGTCGTTGAACAATCTAGAGGACGCTAGCTATAAAAGCGGGCATTTTCTTGTACTTAGAGTTTTGAGGGTAATAGGAAGATAACAATGGTAGCAACATCAGTAACAACAGAAGTAATAACAATAGAAAAAGATGCTTTATCAAAAGCGTTATATAAATATTTCCAGTATGAAGAATTCAGGCCGGGCCAGCGCGAGGTGCTGGAGCGCCTGTTGGAAGGTAAGGACGTGCTCGGCGTTTTCCCGACGGGCGCCGGTAAATCGCTCACATACCAGCTCGCGGCGCTTATGCTTCCGGGCACGGCGATTGTGGTCTCTCCCCTTATAGCCCTAATGCGCGATCAGGTGCTTGATCTGCAAAGCAGGAATATCGGCGGCGTATCGGCTATCAACTCGACCCTGACCGAGCAGGAAGTGGACGCGCAGCTTGCGCTTTTGGCGGGCGGCGAAGAGAAGATGCTCTATGTCACCCCTGAGCGGTGCGCCGACCCCGACTTCCTCGAAAGGCTGAAAGATATCAACGTCAACCTCTTCGTGGTAGACGAAGCGCACTGTATCTCAGAATGGGGATATGACTTCCGCCCGGCATATCTGATGCTAGACAAAGCGATACAGGCATCGGGCAGGCCACCTGTGCTCGCCCTCACCGCCACGGCGACCCCGCAGGTACGCGCAGACATCCAGTCTAACCTCGGCCTCAAAGACCCCACAGTTATCATCCACGGCTTCGACAGGCCCAACCTGACATTTGGCGTCGTGTCGGCTTCGACCGACCGTGAGAAAGTTTGGCAGTTGCTCAGATTGCTTGGCAAAGCGCCGTCCGGACAGATAGAAAACGGCGGACCTCGGCCTGATGTGTTCAACGTGGCCGACCCTGAGATCGCCGAGAAGCTCCAATACCTGGACGCCAGGCTCGACGGCCCTGGCCTCGTCTACGTAGCCACCACTTCCGAAGCAAAGAGGGTAAGTGACCTGTTGAACGACGCAGGCGTCAAAGCGGGCTATTACCACGGCCAGATGAAAAAGAAGGACCGCGAGCGCGTGCAACAGGAGTGGATGGACGAGGTTACCCCTGTAGTAGTCGCCACCACTGCCTTCGGGATGGGCATCAACAAGCCGAACCTGCGCTATGTAATTCATTACGACCTGCCTGCTTCCCTTGAAGCGTATTACCAGGAAGCCGGTCGTGCAGGGCGAGATGGCGAGCCTGCGAAGGCTTTGCTCATCTATGACCCCCGCGACCGCAACATCCAGGCCTTCTTTATCGGCGGCAGCGTACCTTCCGAGTCGAACCTGCGCGACCTGTGGGACGACATCCGCAAGACGTTGCGCGCCAAAGAAAAATCGAACGTCGCGGCAGGCGAGCGCGGCAGGGTACGTACTCTCACCATCGGCGAGGTCGCTAAGATACGCAACCTGCCGGTATCACGCATACGGCCTCTGCTCGCGGCTCTTGAGCAGGCGGGCGGCGTCGTTGCTCTCAACGGCAATGGCGACAACGGCGATATGGTGACTTTCCGCAAGACCCACGTGCTCGGCAGGCGGCTTTACCTCGATATGAAGAAGCTCCTTGCCCGCAAGCAATATGAGCAAAGTCGCCTCGACATGATGCTGCGCTATGCCAGCACCCGCCATTGCCGGCGCAAGTTGCTCCTCGGCTATTTCGGCGAATCGTATAATGTGGAGAATTGTGGGGCTTGCGATAGCTGCATAAAGAAGCTGGCTGAGGTAGCAGTGTCTGTTACCACCATCCAGCAGCCCGAGAGGGCAGTCCACGTGCCCGCAGTGCCCTTCCGCTCAGGCGATTCGGTTACCCACAGAAAGTGGGGCGAAGGTCTGGTGCAGACGCTCGAAGACAGCACAGTCACCGTCCACTTCCCCGACGTAGGTTACAAGACGCTGGCACTCGACCTCGTGATGCAGCAGGGCCTGCTCCAGATGATGAATGGGTAGGAGTCAGTAAGAAGTGATGAGTGATGAGTGGTTAGTAATCGGTAGACAGTGCTTATCACTCATCACTCATCGCTCATCACTTAGAACATGCCTCTTGCGTATGGTTGTACCTTCTGGTAGAATAAAGGCAGAGGCGATCATTTAGAATAGGAGATATATCATATGGCACTCGATACTGAACAGATCACAACAACCACAACCAAGACCCAGAATACCGAGCTTATCACCATGAGTGATACTGCGGTGAGCCAGCTTCGCGAGCTTATCAGCCAGCAGGAAAACGCAAGTCCCCAGATTGGGCTGCGCGTCTTCGTCTATCCGGGCGGCTGCTCAGGCATGTCATACGGTATGGCCTTTGAGGACCAGCCCGCTGATGATGACATGACTATCGAAGTAAACGGGGTCAAGCTCTATGTGGACGAGATGAGCGCAGGCTATGTCGGCGGCGCGCAGATCGACTACGAAGAGAGCCTGATGGGCGGCGGCTTCCGCATCCTCAACCCGAACGCGGTCCGCTCGTGCGGCTGCGGCCACTCCTTCGACACCGGAGCCGACGCGAGCAACGCTCGTGGCTGTGGCTGCGGCTAAGAAGTAAGCTGTCCGGTTTGCTCCGGGCCGAAACTTGTGTGAAAATCGCCTACTCGTGATGAGTAGGCGATTTTAGTTATGCCTCTGACACGCCTTTGGATAAAGTCAACACCTTGATCCCACGATTTCGCAGACTAAGTATCTCTGAGCAGGTGATGCTTGGGGCGTTTGGGATATTCTGCTTCGTATATCCCTTCGCCATACTGCTCCTCTCATTTGATTGGATGCCGTTCGGCATGGAATGGATGAGCAGTCTCCTACTGGCGATGCTCGGAGTTGCTTCGTGGGCGTGGCTAGTCGTCAACTTTGGGCGTGGGGGGCTTCTCGCTGGGGCAACGGTATTCGTGCTTGGGCTGACATTGGAGTACGTAGGTGTCAGTACAGGCGTGCCGTTTGGGCAGTACAGATATACAGGGGTGCTTGTGCCCGAATTGCCGGGTGGATTGCCACTAGCAATAGGGTTCGCATGGCTGCTCATCGTAGTAAGCGGGCTATTCACGGCGCAACAACTTCTATCACGCCTTGCTCCTAAAGGCTGGATTATAGGCTTGCTGGGCGCGACGCTGGCTGTCGGCCTCGACCTCTTATTGGAGCCTGTAGCCTACCACATCAAGGGATACTGGCAGTGGCTAGAGCCAAGCGGAAGTTATTATGGCGTGCCGTGGAGCAATTTCGCTACATGGTTCGTGGCTGCCTTCTTGATGAACCTGGGTGTCTACTCTCTATTGGGACAGCACCCAAATCTGAAGTGGAATTGGCTACCCTCAGCTCTCTACGGGATGAACGTAGTTATGTTCGGGCTGGTGAACTTGACGCATGGCTTTTGGGTTGCGGGTACAGTAGCGTTGGTGCTAATAGGCGTGATGGCTGTGAGCCTTCTAAAGCGGAGATAAAGCCTAATGTCTATCTGCTCTCCGAGGTATAGGTGCGTCCCTTCCACTCCCCCTTGCCCTTAAGCGACCACCACATCGAGTTCAGGCATATAGCGATAAGAAAAAGCACCGCTAAAGGATGCAGAAGCGTATCAATCACTCTATAATGAAAGCGTGCAGCCAGCAACAAACGCCCCAGCACAGCCGCCCCATACTGGGCAACGGCCCACGCGAGTATCTCCCATCGTCCGGTCAACCCACCATACAGACCAAACAGAATAGGCGCGACGTAAAGAGCAAGCAGCACCATTATCCCCACCAGAAGGAAAAAGGGCGAATAGCCGAAGAAGGCAAAGGCATTCTTCGAGTAACCCTGCCATACCTCGGCTGGGCCGTCGTACATGCGCGTGCGCACAAATGGACCCCCATCAGCGAGGATCGCCGGGTAGCCCTTAGATTTGACGGCGCGCGCCAGGGCGACATCTTCCAGTATCTGCGAGCGGACCGTCGTGTGCCCACCGCACTCCTCGTATGCCTGTCGAGTGAAGAGCATAAACTGGCCGTTGGCGGCGGCGAAGGCCGGACCCTTGCGTCTGCTGAACGCTAGCGGGAGAGGGAGGAACGTATAGACCGCCCAGTGGAGCAGAATGGGAACGGCTAACCTCTCGGCCCAACTTATCGTTATCTGCTGTGGGAAGATAGATAGCAACCCCGCGCCTGTAGCCTCAGCCGCAGCCACGGCGTGAGATAGGGCGGCAGGGCTTAAGCGCACATCAGCGTCGGTAAAGAAAATGTAGTCAGGCGTCGAATGAGCGCGCATCACTTCATACAGGCGGTGGCAGGCGTTTGCTTTGCCCAGCCATCCCGGAGGCGGTGGGGATGCGCCTCGCACTATACGCAGCCTGGGGTCCTGGGCAGCCACCTCTGACGCGATCCGGTAGGTCTCATCCGACGAGTCATCTTCATAAAGCCACACTTCATAGTTGGGGTAATCCTGGGCGAGAAGCGAACGGAGACAGGCTCCAATATTGGCTTCTTCGTTGCGGGCAGGAACCAGGATAGCAGCCAGAGGAACTCTTCTTCCTTTATCAGACTCAAGCCGGTAGTTAAGCAACCTCGGAAGCGCAAGAAGATTGACAACGACGATCAGGAGAAGCGCAACCAGAACCGCCAACGCTATAAATTGGTATAAGGTGAGCGGCATGAACAATTCAGTCATGCGCGAAAGGTTTCTTCGCTTTGCCTGATCTCTTACGCACGCTGTCCCACAACTTGTTGATAGAGCCTCGGCCCGACAGCACGCGCCTATACGCCCTCAAACTATGGCTTGCTACGTCCGCACGAAGCTCATCGGCGGTGCGGGTCATCGCTTCGTCAAGCTTGGCGGTGAGGTCTTTTGCTGATAGGATTTTTTCCTGTGTGGTAAGCAGCGGACTCCCGACACGAGCAAATACATCAGGCGCCTGATCCAGTATGAACTCATAGCGGATGGCGACCGGCACAAGGGCGCATTTCTCCAACCTCCGCGTAATGTTGGCCGCGCCGCCATAGATGCCGAGAGGGCGCATCTCAGGGTGGACCATCCTACCTTGCGGGAACATCCAGAGGGCTACCTCAGGCTCCTGCTCAAGGATTTGGGTGATATACTCTATCGACGCAAATGCCTTACGAGGATCATCGCGGCTGACGCCAAACACGCCTGCCCACGTAAAGAAGAAGTAGCGAGCGAGTTGGTGATCTTCCATCATCAGGTAACTATCGCGCTTGAAGACCTGCCTGTTGAGGAGATAGGCAACATGGCCGTCCCACCAACCCGAATGGGTCAGACAGAAAATGACCGGCAAAGAAGTATCGGCCCGCAGCCTTGCGCTAACCGGGTCTACAGAGACATATACTCCCCCAAAGGCACGTTTAAGTGCGGGCACCAACAGCACACCGGTCACAAGCCATTCGCCCAGGATGTTCTTGTTGGCCGGAATGAATGGAAGGGTTTTGTCGCGGCGGCGGGGAAGAAAGGGCATTGTCATTTCACCAGTTGGGCTGCCAGCCTAGCCGAAAGAAGGACGAGCGGGATGCCCCCTCCTGGGTGGACGCTCCCGCCTGCAAAGAAAAGGTTTGCGACCCCAGGCGCTCGGTTGGGCGGGCGAAGGAAGGCCGTGCGACGACTATTGGACGAGATGCCATAAATCGAGCCGTGCCAGGCGTGGTACTTTTCCTGGAAGTCGAGTGGTGTAATTACCTGCTCGTAAACGATGCGCTCACGTAGGCCGGGCATCCCCTCGGCTTCCAGGCGCGCCAATATGTGGTCGCGGTACTCTGCTTGCAAGATAGGCCAATCGACTTCGGGAGTAAGCGCGGGGGCATTCACCAGAATGAAGAGGTTAGAGTGATGGGGGGGAGCCTGGGTAGGGTCGGTCTTCGAGGTGTTGACCACGTAGATAGTCGGGTCGGGAGCTGGCTCTCGCCTGTCGAATATGTAGTCGAACTCCGAGCGATAGTCGCGGCTGAAGAAAATGTTGTGGTGGGCAAGGTCTGGGTACTGCCCTCTCACGCCCAACAGTATTACGAATCCTGAGCAGGACGGCTCCAGCCTCTCCATACGGTGCGTCAGACGTCGGTCGCGGAACTGCTCCGGCACAAGCGCAGGGTAAGCATACATAGGGTCTGCGTTGACTACTACAGTATCAGCCGTCAGCTCACCCCCACCCTTAAACCGCACCCCTGTGACCCGCGCTCCACGCCAGCCGGACCTCGAAGCGATGCTTATCTCCGACACCTCGCACTCAGGTTGGAAATTGACACCAAGCTCACGCGCCACCCGCATAAGTCCCTCTACCAGCCGGTAAAGACCACCCTCGATGTACCAGCCGCCCCCCGCAAGTTCGATATAAGGGATGATAGAAAGCGTGGCAGGAGCCTTGTAGGGCGATGAGCCGTTATAAGTAGCATAACGGTCGAAAAGCTGCACCAGGCGCGGGTCTTTGAAGAATCGCTTTACGGCCCTGTGCATACTGAGGTGCGCGTCGATTCGTAGCGCGTCGAGGGCATTGCGAGCCAGCAAGTCGCGCAGCCTGGGTCGCTCGCGCAGCAGGAACACCGGCCCTGCCCTCTCAAACAGGGTGCGCGCGTAGGCCAGAAACTTGAACAGGTGGGTCACTTCATTTGGCGCAAGGTTGCCGACTTCAGAGACAAGGCGCGGCAGGTTGGATGACGTATCGAGGTAAGCGCCGTCAGCGAAGCGGTAGCGGCAAATCGGGTCGAGCGGCTTGAGAGTAACGTAATCTTCCATCCGCCTGCCGGCCGCGCGGAAGGTATCTGACACTATGCCAGGGAGCGTCACCAGCGAGGGACCTGTATCGAACCGGAAGCCGTCCGCCTCGACAAGGTTCATCTTGCCACCGGGGAGCGCATTCTTCTCGAGCAGGGTGACGTGGTGGCCCGCCCCTGCGAGACGTACCGCAGTGGCAATACCCGCGAGGCCCGCGCCTACTATCGCTACGTGGCTCATGGGAGATTACAGGCTGCTAACAGAGTTCGTAGGTGGTATTTAGGTCTCATTCTAGTGTCCTTCTCGTAGCCAGCGTAGACCTGCATGGGTATCGAGGAAGCCGCATTCCTTGTAGAATTGCTCCAGATGCGGCTCATAATCAACGTGCAACCAGTGTATGCCACGCTCTGTCGCCACCTCCACCAGATGCCTGCCGATCCCTTGCCGCTGCCAATCCCGATGGACAGTTGTATCGAGCAAGAACGCGTGAATACCGCCGTCCCAGGCTAGATTTACATAGCCCACAAGTTGCAGGTCGGAATACGCACAAACGTATGCCAGGCTATGTGCCAGCATCTTCCCAAAGTCACTTTCTGTAAACCCGTCCCATGCGGAGGCAAATAGCTTGTTCATCTGCGCATTGCTGACCTGGGGGCTAACGCTGTAGACAATGGCATCATGAGGATAAGGCATATCAGGCGTATTATGCAGCTTCACGCTATTGGTCAAGGGCCAGCAGGCGGGTCAATGTTGGAGCGTCTAACTGGTGGAACCCGGTGATCAGCAAATCGGCAGCCGACAGGTCCTGCTCATCATTGAAGCCGTTGCGAAAGCCTATGCAAAACATCCCGGCGCTTTTGGATGATAACACACCCTTCTCGGAATCTTCTAGTACAACGCAGCGTTTGGGTTGAACGCCCAGCTTTTGCGCTGTGAGCAGATAGATGGCGGGCGAGGGCTTGCCTTCTCCCTGAAGCTCGTCTGCGCTCACTACTACCTCGAAGGCCGCATGCAGGTCGAACTTATCTAACACCATCTCTATCCAGGGGCGAGGCGATGAGGAAGCAAGGGCAATTCGAACTCGCTTTTCACGCAGCCAGGAAAGCACATCCAGGAAGCCCTCGATGAGCGAGGCTTTTTCGACGTATATCTCTCGCGCCATGCCATGATAGAGCGCCATGAACTCTTCTTTGTCGTGTCGCATACCGTACTCACCGGTGAGCAGTCCGTAAAGGTCATGCACGCTCAGGCCGATGATTTTGTCCTGGTCAGCGGAAGTCCAGGCAGGGATAAGGGACTGCAAGAAGTAACCCTCAAGCGACTTCCAGTGTAGTTCACTATCGACGATTACGCCGTCCATGTCGAAGATGAATGAGTTCATGAGTGGTTGGTGGTCGGTGGTCGGTGGTCGGTATCTTGGAAATAATGCTACCTGGGCAGAGAACAACAGGTAAGGTTCATTATACTCATTACTCATCGCTCTTTACTGACTACCCCTTCCAACCTGGGCACGGATGTGTATAACTTCCACTCTTACCCATTGACTCGGTCCGAATCATCCTCTATACTATGGCTACTTCGGAGTTACTGGTTCGCCAGGAAAGCTGAAGGAACAAAAGCCTAGATGATCCGCAAGGATTGCCTGGGTTTTTTGTTTCTACTTATGTTGTCCCTCAAAAGAAGATGCCCTGCGCGTGGGTCGCGCAGGGCATTATGCAAGCCTGTTCCGTCACGACTTACGGGTCATCCGGTTGACAAAGGCTTATTACTGTCCACCGACAGCGAATCACTCATTGTTAATTGCCTCGTCACTGCCGTATCGCTGACCCGTTGCCACTCGTCTTTAGGCACGCGCAGGAAGGCAGCAACCACCTCTGGGTCGAACATCTCCCCACTTTCTTCTAAAATTGTGGTGACTGCCTGCTCGTACGTACGAGCTTTGCTGT
>JBDSDS010000089.1:0-2634 GCA_039920445.1 Chloroflexia bacterium | reverse complement strand
TGCCACATCGCCGGGGCAAAGGCCGGAGTTACGGTAGCGCCACTCGAACGAGTGCTGACCGATGTTCGCCATCTCCACCTGGAAAGCCTGTTCGTTGGTGGGTACATAGGTAAGCGCACGACGTTCGTAAGCCTGGATCATCACGTCTGTTACCTGGCCTCGGATCGTGGCCTTGGCCCAGTACGGCTCGCTGATAGGGAAGCCTGAGGCGAAGAACCATGGCTGGATAAGCTGCTGGTTTACCACACGATGCCCCTCGTCGTGCGTCGGCCCGCTCGAATTGAGGAAGTCCCAGAATACGCGAGGGATGTTGTGCCTGGTCTCATTTGTGAACTGCACCATCTCTGTGCCCGCCATACTTCCCTTCGATGGGTCGGCGCCGGTGGCGCCGTTGCGGTCGATAGTCTCGGTGACGCGCTGCCCGACGCGGTTCTGAGCGGGGTGGTTGCCTGCCTGGGTGTTCGACACCTTCTGGAACCCGAAGTAAGTAGGCGCGAGCCTATCACCGAGGTCGCCCGACATAGGAATGCAAGCGGGGCGATACTTCATGAAGTCCTTCTCGCCAACCTGGATGAAGCCCGAAATCAATTCAACCGTGAGCAGGCCGTTGGTGACGAAGAATGGGTCGCTTTGGTTGCCGCCGGGGTTGTTCAATTCCATGCGGCTTTTGTCGAAGTACTGCACCAGACGCTGCCTGGCGCCGCGCGGGTCCTCGTTGTACTGCTCGCTGAGGCCGATAGTGTTAGGGTCTGGACCCCAGAAGTAAGTGCGTTTTGCCTGGGCCAGCTTCACTGGGTCGTCGGTTCGATCCCATACGCGCTCGAATGCGGGATTGGCAAAGTTGAACGGTCCGCCGCCCGCCTGGTAGATATTGCCGGAGACTACTATGGTCGGCACGAAAGTAGGCTGCCCACCTACCTGAGTGGCCTGGGTAGCCGTACCGCTCACGCTGGGGGTACCGGTCGCCGCCGGTGGAGTTTGAGCCATCGCAGCCGCGCCGAATACCATCGACCCGGCCACACACGTAGCAATTGCAGTTATTAGTCGCTCTTTCATACAGGTGTCCCTCCTTACAGGCCTTGTATATCTGTATGCTTCTTGACATTAGGCTCTTGATGAATGGCGCGAAAATACGCCTCCTAAAAGCCGGTTGCGCGCCTCGAGTGTTGCTTAAGCATGTTCTATACCTTTGATTGCGGCCGTGTTCCAATGTCTTCTTGTCTACTACGTTGTTCTTCTCGCCTCCTCCGGGAGTTCCCTCCACTCAGGCTCCGGAGTTATCGTAGCCTCCGGCTCAGGGCCTGGGTCGGACAGATCAGTCTTATGCAGTCTGTTGACTACGTGTACTGTCATGTCGTGATCGCACACTATCTGGCATGATAGGCGTACCTGGCCCAGGACCTCTTTTTCCAGCAGCTTATCATGTTCAGCGACCGTCATACGCTCCGGCTCGCCCTCGATAAACTCGACGCGGCAGGTTGTGCATTTCGCAAAGCCACCGCACCTGTGCAAAATATCTATCCCGTTCTCTTCGATGGCAATCACCAATCGTTTGCCGTCCGGCACCTCGAATGATTTCTCTCCCCGTACTGCTATTCTTGGCATCTTTTGTATATCCCCCTGTTGTGTGGAGCAGACATGGTGGCGAAGGACAAGTCCTCCCCCAGTAATGAGTGATACGAGAAGGCAAGATGTATGCCAGATGCGCGTTCTCTGTCTTATGTACCTTGACAGCCTGGGGATATTTATCTACTATACGAGTGCCTTGTGCGTAAGCCCTAACACCTTTTATGTTAGAGCGCGTTCTCTATTTCACGTCACATAGTATTCCCCATATAGGTAATTGTCGGTAACGCACAACTCATCGCTGCTCTCCATGTGCTCTACCGTTGCAGCCTATGACGTGTGTCAAAAACGGTAGTTTTTGCGACTGAAAATTGGAGTGCCAAAGCTCTCGTTTTTGAGAACCCGAGGCAAACGGCAGGATAACTGCGGGTCTGCTGGCTCTGAGCTCAGTACTAAGCAGAAAAATGCAAAGAAGAGGAAGGGCCGCAAGACCCTTCCCCTTGGATTCTTTAGATCCTATTACCGGCTATTTCCGGGCTCGTGCCTGCCGGGTGCCTGCCGGGTGTCTGGCAGTTGGGAAGAAAAGGTTAGACACGATCTTTGGCGCCTGAGCCCCAGGCGGATGGCGTGAAGCTAAACCCTAAGCTCAGAGCACATTCATTTCTCCCCTTCCGCTCCGCCACGCGTCAGGTGGCGGCCGTCCTTACAGACATACCTCCACCTGACCTGCTACCTATGTCCTATGAGTTCATCCACCGAGTACTCTTGTACTCCTTGGAAGAATTTCAGGTAGGAACTAGGGGAGGTCGGTTGCCACCTCCGATCCTTTCCGATCCGAGGTATCCAGCGCCCCTGCGCCTGCCGAGTTTAGCAAGAACCAGTCGGTGCCATTCCCACCGGTCAATCGGTCCACGCTGGTATCGTTGAATACCGTCTGGTCGGGAGAGGTTGCCTTCAAGTAGATGGTACCGTTCAGACCCCCTGGAGTGGCACCGCTCAGGTGGTTGATCTTCGCCTGGTAGCTGATGTCGGTGCGCAGCCACTCTCTCCCGATGCCGCACAAGGCTT
>JBDSDS010000088.1:0-2656 GCA_039920445.1 Chloroflexia bacterium | reverse complement strand
CACCCTTTGGTTTGGGTGGCTCAGGAGGTAAGAGCGGCTCGATTACCTCCCACAACTCGTTTGGTATTAATTGTTTTGCCATACCCAACTTTACCAAATTTCGTCGGTTTTGTTAGGCGTTCTTAGTAAGTCATAAAGCAAAACAAGGGTTTCGTAGAACCACTGCAAATAACTGTCAAGCCCACGTCCCCATGTATCCCGATATGCCTTCTGCTCAATAATGCTAGGTTGCTTGAGAAAAGTGCTGCTCTGGTCGCCATCCGTGTCAGGGTCGTCGGGTATTGAAGCCGTGAAAGAGAAATCCGCTCCTGTAGCGAAAGGCGGATCGATGTAGATAAGGTTGACCTTGCCCGCGAACTCAGGGAGGAGGGAGGGGAGGACGTACTTCTTGTCGCCCCAGATGAGGCGGTTGCGCCATTCGGTCTGGCGGCCAACGGAGAAGAGGTCAAGTTGGCGGGCGCGGACGGACTGAGGCTCGTTGACGGTCTCGACGTCCTGGAAGGGGAGGGGGAAGCGGAAGGGGGCGACCTTTTTGCCGTCGGGGTTGTATTTGCCTTCCCAGATAAGTTCAGTCATAGTGGTTTTGGGTTGGTGGGGTGTAAGCACAGCCCGGCGAATAAATTCGCGGTCTATCCCGCGAGCAAAGTCCACCTACGTGGACTATTCTACCCTGATCAGTCCGCGCAGGCAGACTTTGCTTCTAGCAGCCCGCGAATTTATTCGCCGGGCTGTGCCGGGCGGTACGGATTCTTCGTTGCGCTCAGAATGACAATGCTGACCTGGTGTGTGATCCTCGATGTTGTGTATCTGTTTTTGAAGGGGTGGCGTTCGGCCGTGCTACGATGGTTGGTATTTTGCCAGATAGAGGCGAAAAGGGCAAGTCGGGGGTGGGGTGGGCAAGGGTGGACACACGGGCTAACACCTACATCGTCGGATTCCCCCACTCACCACTCACCACTCTTTCCCTTGCCATTTCCCTCTCCCATCCCGTACAATTAACCGACTAACATAAGGGGAAACTGATGCCGCGAAAGAAACCTGTAGATATTGTAGATATTATTGATCGAGACATAGAAGGCTTTGTAGAGCCGGGGCCGGTAGCCAACGGGCACGACCCCGATGAGGCCGCCTACCTCGATGAGTCGCTTGACATGCCGCTCGTCGAGCCGGTACGCCCACGCAAGACCCGTGTGAAGGCCGCAGCCAAAGCCGAAGCACAGGCCGAGGATAACCCTGGGCAGGCAGACGACACAGGCAACATAGGCGAAGCAGATAAGCCAAAGTCGGTAAAGACTAGAGCCAGGGCCACACGTAAGCGCCAGTTTGACAATGGCGAGGATAAAGTCCTCAAGCTGCCCCTCCTCCCCCTGCGCGACATGGTGATATTCCCCCACATGGTCACCTCCCTCTTCGTCGGGCGTGACAAGTCGATCAAGGCTATCGAGGCGGCTCTCAACAGCGACCGCATCGTATATGCCGTCGCCCAGCGCAACCCTGAAGAGGAAGACATCGGCCCTGACGACCTATTCGACATGGGTGTAGAACTGGTGATTGGCCGTTCGCTCAAGATGCCCGACGGCACTGTATCACTGCTCGTGCAGGGTCAGCGTCGCATCAAACTGATACGTTATCTGCGTACCGAGCCATATATTCGCGTCCTCGGCGAAGCATTTGAAGACACCAACGAGATGAACCAGGCCACCCAGGCCCTCATGCGCGCGGTGCTCGCCCTCTTCGAGAAGGTCGTCAAATTATCGCGCAACCTCTCAGAAGAGTCTTACGTCGCTGCGATGAACGTAGACGAGCCGGGCTGGTTGGCCGACCTTATCGCTTCCACCATCACGCTCGATCAGGAAAGCCGCCAGGAACTGCTCGAATTGATAGACCCCATTGAGCGCCTCCAGGCCCTCAGCTCAATGCTCGCCAAAGAACTTGACGTGCTCGACCTCGAGAACCGCATCCAGGACCGCGTCCAGAACGAAGTAGACAAAAGCCAGCGCGAGTTCTACCTGCGCGAGCAGATGAAGGCGATCTCGCAAGAACTTAACGACTTCGACCCCACCACCCGCGAGGCAAACGACCTCCGCACCCGCATCGAAGCCGCGGGTATGCCCGACGATGTCCAGAAGAAGGCCCTCGACGAGTTGGAACGCTTACAGGCGATGCCGATGGGCATGCCCGAAGTAGGCGTCATCCGTACCTATATAGATTGGCTCCTCGATGTCCCGTGGGCGCAGCAGACGCCCGACCATATTGATATTCGGTCCGCCGCCCAGGTGCTCGAAGCCAACCATTACGGCCTCGGCAAGGTCAAAGAGCGCATACTGGAGTACATGGCTGTCCGCAAGCTGGCCCAGGGCAAGATGCGCTCACCTATCCTTTGCTTCGTAGGACCTCCGGGCGTCGGCAAAACCTCCCTCGGACGCTCTATCGCGGAAGCCCTGGGTCGCAGGTTTGTGCGCGTGTCGCTCGGCGGCATCCGCGACGAAGCCGAGATAAGGGGCCACCGCCGCACCTACATAGGCGCGATGCCGGGCCGCATCATCCAGACGATGAAGACGGCGGGCACTATCAACCCGGTCTTTATGATGGACGAGATCGACAAGGTCGGCAACGACTTCCGGGGCGACCCATCAGCCGCCCTCCTCGAAGTGCT
>JBDSDS010000087.1:0-5023 GCA_039920445.1 Chloroflexia bacterium | reverse complement strand
GTCGGCAGTTGGGTTAAATCCGGGAGTATCCTTGTGTGTTCCAAGCATTGACTGAACAAGGGCAAAGTCGGCTACTGTCACACAATTGTCGCCATCCGTATCACCTTCTACTTGCGCCTTCATGTCAAGTTCGGCGGTAACGTTATCCGATAGAGTTACCCCGGCGCGCGCTGTCTGCAAGGTGTGGGCGCCCTTTACGTGTACATTGAAGACACCGCCTGCCAGTCCTTCGAAGAATACGACGCCGTTGCGGTCCGTCATGCCTCGATACGTAGCCAGGATACTGGGATCGCTCGACGTCGAGAGATGCAACGTCAGAGGCTGTATCCAGCTGTCTGATGGCGCAGCAGGTCGCCCCAGCCACTGCACGCGCACTCGTACGGCGGCCATGTTGGTCGTGGCTATGGGCGTTGGTGGGGCGACCTGACCTTGCCCGGCTACAAACTGCACGCCAGTGTTGCTTTCCACAAGCGCACCCCTCGAAAAACCTTGTGAACGAAACATGGGCTTCGCGGGGTCCGCCACGTAAGGATTAGATGTTGGCGCGCCGATCCATTCAGGTCCGGGCGGTACGTGGTCCGCGTAGGCTGACGCGATGTTGCCGCTCAATAAATAAGCGCGATATCCTGTCACATCATTCGCCTTCAGAACGTCGAATACCAGCCACACGTTGCCTCGTCCATCTGCGCCGCTAAAAGATTGGGCAACCACGTTGAACTCCGAGACATACTGCATCCACCAGCGAACCGGCCCGGTTGACCTTCCCAACACTCCGGCCCCACCGTTTCGGTCATACGCGGCCTGGAAGACATCAGCCCTGGCCGAGCCTTGCCCAATCGAGAAAGCGCCCGAAGGGGGAGGTGCTGGGGGCGCTGCTGCGCGGGTCGCGGCGGGAGCCGATGTTGGAGGCGGTCCGGTGTAGACCCCACCAGGCGGTCGGGGTGTGATGACGGAACCGCCGTAGTAGAAGCCGAGGATCCAGCCCCAGGTGCGGCCCTGATCCGCATGGTAGGACGATCCCCACTGCGTCATGTATTGTGTTGGCCAGGGACAGTCGCCCGCCGGGTCGGCCCTGTAGTTGCCCGCGCAATACTGAGCCTGGAACAGGTCGCCGTTGCGCGTGATCGCATAATTGAAAGTGGCGTCTACGGCAGCGTCGGTGCTCGCATAACTGACGTTGGGGTCGTACACCTGGTCATCCACATTGTCCTTCACGTCGGCTCCCAGCGCGAGCTGCTTGCCACCTCTGCTCACCCAATACCACCCATAACTTTTCACCGCCATCGCTCCTGCCTTGATGGCCTCGGACGACCAACTGGGGACCCATTCGTTCGGCAGAACGTACTTTACGTACTCGCGGAAGGGGACTACCTCCACTATACCTGTAGCAGTTCGGTAAACACGAATCGTTGCCGGGGGAGTAAGCGCGGTAATATTGACGTTTAGGGCCAGGTTGCCCGCAATCTGTTGGTGAATGATTGTGGTGCTATCATTTTCCTGCCCTACCACATAGGAAAAAATAGGGTTTCTCGCTTGACTAGTGCTCTCATCTTGGTGCATAAGCCTTGGGTAAACGCGTAGCGTGTCGCCGTTGTAATACTTGGCGCTCGTAAGGAGCCAGGGGGCGAAGTATGGAGCTTCAACTTCAACACGCAGGGGAGTAAAAGTGTTATGGGTCTTGCCGCCGGAAAGTCCAAGCTCGGCTGCGCTAAAGGAGAAGTATCCATCTACGCCCGAAACCGTAGATCGGTTCTCTATGCGAATGGTAGCTCCAACAACAGGCTTACCTGTAGACTTCTCCGTCACCCACCCTTCAACTGCAGGCACACCGTTTGCTTGAGCCTGCACATTACCGGGTGGGGACAACACCGGCAATTCCTCACGCATTTTACTACCGCCGGATGAGGTTGAAAGAAAAGTAAAGGACCCTAGCAGCAGAGCGACAGCTAACAGAAGTCGTGAGGCGCGCGCCAGTCGCGCGAAGAATAAAGCCGACATTAGCCCTCCATAGTTGAGGTAGGTAGGGTATCTTTGTATTGGCCATGTACTACATAGTAGGTGGCACAGACCTTCAACGTAGTATGTTAACATAAGATTCATTGAATTGCAATAGGCAATTTGTACTTATGACAAGCTCATACCTGTGGACTACCCTCGAATATCAGGAAATTTCCCAATCAGATAGACGTTTAGACCCGCACTTGTAGCTGTGCGGGCCTCTTTGATATACTTCGCAACCTATGAACAATTACCATGCGGGCCATATATTGCCAGGAGAAAGCGGCACGGTGGGGGATGGGCCATTTAGCCGTTACGCGCCTTTTTACGATGCAGATGAAAAGCGTAACCCTGTTGCCCTCTGGACGAGAATACAGAACCTCAAGCGCTTGCACTCGACTTTCGGGCCAGGCGATGTGCTGCTTGAGATCGGATGTGGTACGGGCACCGAAGCCCTCAGCCTTGCACATCGTGGGATACGAGTAGTCGCCACTGATTCCGCGCCCGGTATGATTGAACAACTTCAAGCTAAGATTGGTGCGGTGGAGGATGCCGAGGTCCGTAAACGCGTCACACCGCTTGTCTTGCCTGTGGCTCGCGTAGGTGAAATCCTGACGCAATTCGGGCGAGGTACTTTTGATGGAGCTTATTCTAGCTTCGGCCCTCTCAATTGT
The DNA here is from genome assembly GCA_039920445.1 of Chloroflexia bacterium. Lineage (GTDB taxonomy): Bacteria > Chloroflexota > Chloroflexia > QHBQ01 > JADMIH01 > JADMIH01. The sequence continues at coordinate 2,351 of JBDSDS010000087.1, read as the reverse complement.
GAGGCTGACCTTAGGCATGTCAGTCGGGGATTAGGCGAACTTGTGCGTCCGGGGGGTAAGGTGGTTTTGTCGTTCCTGGGACGGTATTGCCTCTGGGAGACGGCCTGGTACCTATTACACGGCGACCTCAGAAGCGCGTTTCGGCGTTGGGGTGGTCACGCGAATGCCACTGTCCGAGCCGGTTGGGGGACAGACCGCATTCCAGTTTTCTATTGGTCGGCTGCAGAACTAGCACAGACTTTCAAAGCTGACTTTTCGATAGTAGGTCGGACGGCTTTGCCATGGATATTACCACCACAGTATTTGGCGGGTATCTTCAGGAGGCGCAGGCGGTTGTTTAACTCGCTGGCTGCAATCGAACTGAAGACGGCACATCTCTGGCCCGCCAACGTTATCGGTGATCATATCCGCCTCACGCTCGTTAGGAATTGATCAACCGTTGCGACAATGAGGCAAGCATAACTGTTTAGCCTACTCGCCCGGCGAAGGGTGCCGCGTAATGTGTCGTAGCCTTTGCCTTGTGCGCGTGCCCAGGAGCCATGCTAATCCGTCTGAAAACGGCCTGGGCCTCATGCTGCGGAAGTTTGTCTGCGGGTTCAGTTGACGATTCATGATCCGTACATAGTCGCCAATCTCCATCTCCCAGAATACCTCAACTGGCGAGTCCGAGCCTAGCAGCGTCTTAAGATAGCGCTCCTGACGGCGCTGCCAGGAAAACGATTTTCCTTGTGTCCAGTATTCGCCCAGCGCTGCCATCTTTTTACTGTGTTCCTCGCCGAGTTGCACTTTGCGGTTTATTAGAGTGAGTGTCAGTGGCACCTGCAACTCGTAGACCCTGAGCTTCATGCTCGATTTCATCTGTAAGGTTGCGCGTAAGACCATAGACAGGCATCGGGCGATAGCCAGGTGCTCAGGGTGGAAGTCCACGTACGACGGAGCATAAATAATGGTTGGGCGTATTTCGTGCAAGCGCTTTGTGAGGATTGAACTCAACGCATCCCCGTCCCATTCGCCTTCAGGCAACGCTCCCAGGGTAAGCCGGATGGCTGGATGCAGGGTCGTGACTGCGCGCTGCGCCTCCAACGCCCGCAGCCGGACCATTTCGGGCCGCGACAAACCGCGCGCACGTGAAGCGCCTCCGTCAGTTACAATTAACACTTCTACCTGATCTCCAGCAGCCGCGTGTTTGATCACAGCGCCCCCGCAGCCGAGCATCTCATCATCCGGATGCGGCGCGACCACTATGACACGGTCACGGCCAGTAAACAGAATGTTGCGTGGTGATGGACGGAGCAACAGGCGCGCGACAAGGAAGAGCGCGGCCCAAATATGCTCAAACGACGGGTAGAGCAATCGTCGCGCAATCAGGCGCAACATCCGGCGTGCCACTCGTGAACGAGAGTTCATACTATGTCGAAGTCACCTGCGGCGAGGTGCCACTGCGAAGGATCATGCATCAGGGCTGGGTCAATACTGCTAGCGAGTGGCACAATTTCAATTGTAAATCCAGCTTTGGTTGGGCGAAATCCGTTTTCACGGAGGTGTAAGTATGCGGGCGAACCAGGAGACGCTGCCGCCATAATCGAGCCAGCTCCCAGCTTGTCCATATCCTCAAACGCTCCTGTGATGAGAGCGCGCGCTGAGGTGTGGTCTTTCGGTGCCACAAACAGATCGGCGATATATCCTGTCACGCGCGCTTTGGACACGACAATACGATACGAGATAAAGCCGGTCGGCACGGATCCAATCTTGCTCAATAGGAGGTTGAAGGCTCTGGTAGGCTCCTCGCCGTATCGCCAACGTAACCAACTGGGCGATCTGACCACGGTGTTAGGGTAAAGGGAACTTAGTGTTGTCCACATAGATTCAAAATCTGAGGTAGTCTCAGATAGGTTCCCCTGCACTATGTGTGCAGCCTCTGACGGGATAGGGCTGGTGATGTGCATATGCCGCCAGAGCCATGAGACCGCCCGTGCCGGAACCGCAGCAGCGACACGACCGACACGCGATGTGAGACGCCGATTGAGGACTCGGTCCAAGCGGAGTGGAAACTTCATCCAGGCTAGCGGAAACTGCTGCCTGTAGCCGAGCGCTGCATTACGGGTGCCCCATTTGTCATTTGGCAGTCCGATGACCAGTTCATATCCGTGCCTGGCCCACTCCTGATGGGCGTTCGTGCCAAGAGCGGTAAGGATGCCGTGTCTGCGGTAGTCTGGGTGCGCCATTGCTTTCACGGAGTGTATTCCTCGCACGAAGCGACCACCGAGCTTGATCTCTAGCGGTATTCCCGCATAGTGGCCGATTACACGCTCTGATCCTTTTTCGACCGCTATCCAGACCATTTTCCCAGG
>JBDSDS010000086.1:0-15858 GCA_039920445.1 Chloroflexia bacterium | reverse complement strand
GTAGGGGCATGACGCGTCATGCCCTCTGTCTTTACCTCAATCTTTACGGTTTGCAAACAGGGCATCACACGTCATGCCCCTACATCGTGATTCTCCGGTAGAGGTCCCAGGTTTGGGCGGCGGCTTTATCCCAAGAGAAGTTGGAGGCTTGCTGAGGACCCATTTCTCGCAGCCTTTTTTCTTCACCAGGGTCGAGCAGCAAACGCTCCAGGGCGCTGGCCCAGCCTTCTACATCATGCGGATCGATCAGTATGCCTGCACTGCCTACCACTTCTGGCAGAGAGCCACCTGTAGATGCTACCACCGGCACTCCACACGCCATCGCTTCGAGGGCGGGCAGGCCGAATCCTTCGTAGATAGAAGGTAGGGCGAAGATGCGCGCTCCCTGGTAAAGTTTGACGAGCCGACCGCCCGGTACTTCGCCTATGAGCCTTACCTTGTTCCCCAGATTCAGCTCGCTTATCCGGGCGTGGGCCTGCTCGTAAAGCCAACCCTCGCGCCCGGCCACGGCCAACAGAGGCATTGGCGAGATTTTACGGCTCAAGAGTACGCTGTAGGCTTCCAGCAGCGTCACCAGATTCTTACGTGGCTCAATTGTGCTGACGAAGAGGATGTAGCCACCTTCTTCCGGGGTCGGCAGGTTGAATGCCTGGGCTGCCTCTGTTTGGGCATGGAGGAGATCGGCTGGGGGTTTGAACTCGTCGCCCGCCGCGCCTGGGATGACAGTTATTTTTGCAGGATCGGCCCCGAGCAAGGAGATCATATCATCGCGTGCCGAGTTCGATAGCGCGATAAGGCTCTCTGCGTTGTGTGCTGCCCAGCCAACCTGTCCATAATAACGCCTACTTTCTTCGGTGAGGAGAGTCAGCTCAGGGAACTTGAGGAATGCGAGGTCCTGGATGTTCACCACGGCAGGAAAGCGCCTGAAGCGTGGCGGCACGAAGTCTGGGACATGGATCAGGTCAGGCGTGGGTCGCAACTTCAATAGCTCGATGCCGAGGGCAGGCGGCTCAAAGCGGTTGTGGGGTGGGGTCCACATCGGCACGCGCAGGAAGCGGCGGTCGCGCACGATAGGCTTTTCATGCCCGCGCATTTGCAGCACCTGAAAGCGCGCGTCCGACCCTACATCGGAGGAGCGGGAAAGCGCCCGCAGGATATTGATAGAGTACTGCCCGATGCCCGCCTGGCGATAATGTACCATGCGCGCGTCAAATACGATTTTAGATTTTGGATTTTGGAAGGCAGTGGGACCATAACTCAAACTTCCTGGACCTCGTTGACGCGAGCAGGGATCGGGGATCGGGGATCGGGGATTAGGCGACAAACAAACAATCCAAAATCATACAGATGTCCATTCTAGCTCTATATCGGTGTGCTCTCCCGGCGCGAGGGTGAGGGGCCATTGGAGGATAATACAACTACCCTGATAGACCCGCTCAAAGCCTGCCTCAGAGCCGGAGATGGTCTCAAGTGGGAAGCGCCAGAACTTCGCTTCGCGGCTCAGGGTAAGTTGCATCTCTATCCCCAGCCAACTATTGCCGAGGGCAATCTGTGATACAGAGGGCACCCCTCCTGTCGAGTCTAGCGCGGCATCCTGTAGATCGTGGCCTTCGACTTTGTAATAGGCCGTAGGATTATGCCCTCCGCCGAGCAGGTTGATATTCCATTCCGAGCCGAAAGTAACGCTCAGTTCCGTTCCGCCCAGATTCTGGATGCTGTAGAGGAGACGGAAGTTCGAGGAGCCGGGCTTGAGTCTCAGCCGCTTGCTAACGCGTATCGGGTGATGGCCGTTGGGCGTGATAACGCTTCCGTCACGCTCGAGGACGACATAAAGGACGTTGTCGGTGGCGTCCATCTCGGCCTGGTACGCGCCGGTAGCGAAGTCGCCCAACTCTTCATGCTCCGACCTGATAAAGCTCTCAAGAGTAGCATTGGGCGCAAGAAAGTGCTCGATCATGCAGTTTCGACGGTACAAATCGTAGTTGAGGAAGCGGTCCAGCCCCTTTTCTTTCACGCGCACCGAGCTATGGGGGGAAGCAGGCTCTTCTTCATTTTGGATTTTGGATTTTGGATTTTGGATTTCTTCGGTGGTGCCTTGACCATCGCCTAACACCTGATCCCTGACCCCTGATTCCTTTTTTCTACGTGCTGCTTCATATTGCCGTAAGGTTTCGTGGTAGCCTTCGGGGCGGCGGGACACAGTAGCGGCAAGGTTGTAGTTGTGCTTGCGTAACGCCCACTCAAAGATAGAGCCGCCCTCAGCCAGGTCGATGTAGAGGTTGAGGGCGTTGCCTTCTATAAGCAGCTCGTGCAGCGAGTCGCGGTCGAAGTCGATTATCTCCGGCTTGATCCAGTCCTGGTCGCCGTACATGGCGCGCTCTGCGGCCTGCTGTGCTCGAAGGAGGTGACCGTGAACGCGCACGCGAATATCGGTCATGTAGACCCCACCGAAGAGGCCGTGCCAATAGGTGTCGTTGCTCTGTCCGCGCCACAGGTCTTCGTGCCCTATATCGGGGTGGCGGTCGGCGTCGCCCCATTCTTCCTGGGCCTGTTGTGCCTGGGCGATGAGGTCGTGGACGCGCAACATCTTTTTGTGCTGAGTGTTGATCTCCGGGTACTTGACCATGAAGTTGCGCCAGAAGCCGCCTTTCATGAAGCGTAGAGTGGGGTCTTCCTTTTCTTCGAGTTTGTGATACAGTTCTGTGAATTCGTATGACTGCTTTGCGGGGAGCGCCCACTCCATCATCTCATTGTAGGATGCGGTCGGGAGGTAGATGCGGCCCGCAGCGGGAAAGTGGCGCACGTGCTCGCCCAGCTTGACGGTGTGCAGCCAGGAGCGGTTCTCTTCGAGGGCCGAGAAGAACCGGTCTACCCAACCGTTGCGACCATTTGACCCCCAGCAGTGCTCGTAAGTATCAGGCCATGCGCCAAACTTCTCGCCATCGTCGCCCATGACCAGTATCTTGCCCGTTGTTGCTATGGCTTCGCCGTACATATATTGCAGCGTTTCATCGACGTTGCGCCAGGGGATCGTGTAGCGAAGTTGCTTGGACGTGCCGAAGACATTGACCGCGTGGCCGTTGTCCTCGGTGACGAAGTAGCCGGTGAGGTCATCATCGGTGAGGCCGGCCATCTTGAAGTGGATGTCGTCTAGCAGGGTCCACGATATGCCCGCGCCCGCAAGGTGGGTCGGCAAGGTCGGCTCCCACACGCGCTCGGCGAGCCACATACCGGAGGGGTCATATGCGAATTCTCGTTGTACGGTGTTGGTCAGCTTGAGTATTTGGGAGCGCTTGTCGTCGTCAGGGATAGAAGGGAGGATAGGTTCGTAGTAGCCGCCGGAGAGGATTTCAACCTGCCCCCGCTCGGCAAGCGCCCGCACTCTACGCATGAAATCGGGCTTGTGCTCGCGTAGCCAGTCGAGCAAAGAGCCTGTGTAATGCAGCCCAACCTGCACGCCGGGGTGCCGCTCCAACGCCGCCACCATAAGCTCGTAAGACCGCTCATATATCTCCTCGAAAACTGCATCTGACTGGCCGACAGGCTGGTGGTTATGGAAGACTAGGCCGAGGGAAATGTGTTTTTGGTTCGGCATGCTAACTCCTGTGTGGTTACTTTCTCTCTGGCTGCTCCACCTGCTCTAATATCATCATCGGTATCTTGCGCGTGGTCATCTTCTCGTATTCGCCGTAGTTGCGGGCCTTGCTGACAAGCTCGGTCCAGAGGCGGGAGCGTTCTTCTTCTGTCGTTTCTCTTGCCCTCACCTCTTTGGTGGCCCGTCCCAGCTGTACGGTAGCCTCCGGGTTTGCTAACAGATTAAGGTACCAAGCGGGGTGGTTTGGCCTCCCCGAATTAGATGCTGCCACTGCGTAGCTTCCTTTGTACGGGAGGTAATTGAGCGGAGATGTGTGCTGATTGCCTGTCTTGCGGCCCGTTGTCGTGAGAAGAAGCACCTTTGTTTCCCGAAGGCGACCACCCAGCGCCCCGCCCGTGAGGTTGTATATCGCCGCGTGCATGTCGGTTATAGGCTTGTTCAGCCGCTTCGATGCAGCAAGCTGGATTCTATCGAGGAAGCGGGTTAGAGGATTGAGTTTCTTCAATAGTGGATTACCTTCGGGTGATGTTGAAATAGGAGGCGCAAATTTTGTGCCGTGAAGTTGCTATCCTCAATCAGGCAAAGGCGCCTGGAACCAGCCTGCGCTTCCCGCCTGAACAGTTGCTTGGAGAGTACCACCTTCGGCGTGGATTGCAGGCAGCCTGCCGAGCAGGTCGGGCCAGTCGCCGGAGGGGGCGCTTTCACCTATTGGGATAGAGGCTTCCAACGGCTCAGGGCTGGAGTTGAACAGGGCAATAACTATGTCTTCTCCGTGGTGGCGCATAATGCCGTAGCCACCCCGGTCATCTATCCAAACGGTAGAGACTTCGCCGTAGGTGAGGGCCTGGCTGCTTCTTCGCGTATTTATGGCTTGCTTATAAAAATCGAGCAGGTCTTTATTCTCTTGACCCCAGGGATAGCCGGAGCGGCTATCTTCGGCGTGCCGCTTACCTTCCACTGGTATGATGTCGCCGATGCCTGCTTCATCGCCGTAGTAGACCATCGGCGCGCCGGGGTAAGCAAGTTGGAGCGCCGCCGCGAGCTTTACCCGCTCCTTGCTGCCGAGTATGGAGAGGATGCGCTCGGTATCATGCGAGCCGAGCAGGTTCATCTGTGCCATAAAGCTGGGGAAGGGCGTGTCGCGACGCAGCGTCTCCAGCCGGTCGTCAAGCTCAGAAGGCGTTAACTTCTGCCCCGCGAAGCCGAGTACCGAGTAGGCGAAGCGGTAATTCATAGTGGCGTCGAAGGTGTCGCCAACCAGACGGCGACTGCTGTTTGTCCAGTCTTCGGCAACCAGGTAGGCGTCGGGGTAGGCCTTGCGTATGGCACGACGGAAGCGCCGCCACCATTCGTCGGTAATCCAGGGTGTAACGTCGGTGCGCCAGCCCGCCGTGCCGTAGGAAAGCCAGTGGCGGGCGATGCCGTTTTTCCCAAAGAAGAACTCCTCCACCTCTGGACACTCAACTAGCTCCGGCATCGTCTTCACGCCCATCCAGCCGACCCATGTCTCCGGCCACTTGATGAAGTTAAACCATCGGTAGTAGGGCGATTCCTTGCTCGATTGGGCCGCCTTGAAATAGATGCTGTCTCGCGAGCAGTGGTTGAATACTCCGTCGAGAAGCACACGTATGCCCCTCGCCCCTGCTACCTCTATCAACTCCTTCAGGTCGGCTTCTGTGCCGAGGGTGGGGTCTATCTGCGTGTAGTCGAGGGCGTCGTAGCGATGGTTAGTGGGCGAAGCGAATATGGGCGTGAAATATATCAGGTTGATGCCCAGTTCTTCCAGGTAATCGAGCTTTTCTATCACGCCGCGCAGATCGCCGCCGTAGAAATCTCTACCTTTGGGTGGGTGCTCCGGCTTGGCATACCAGTCGTTGTAGATAGTCTCTCGCCCGTAAGCGCCTCCCCCGCGCACAAATTTCTTCGGGTTGGCTCGGGCGAAGCGGTCCGGGAATATCTGGTAGACCACCGCGCCCGCTACCCAGTCCGGCGGTATGCTCGTCGGGTCGTAGACGGCTATCTGGAAGTCGTGCTCTTCCCAAACGCCGTACAAAGGCTCATCCGTGCCCTCCATCTGGCGGTTCTCTTGTAAGATTGACCCATCCCGCAAGACGAAATGGTATCGAAGGAGGGTAGGCTCCTGGGGAAGCAAGATGTCAGCAAACCATTTTGCAATTTTGAGTTTTGAATTATGAAGTTTTACCGGTCTAGTTTTGAATTGGCTTTCATCCTCCGATTGTATGGACAGTGCGACCCGCCACGTATCGTCGCGCCGGATGTCCTTGAATATGGCTTCTGGGTGGGAGCCTTCGGGGGCATCTAGTTCGAGGTGTACCCAGGTTGATATAGGCGTGGCAGGGGGTGGAACATGGGGCATGTTGCCATTACGCAGGTGGCGTGACGCTGCCTGGCTGGTTGTTTCGTTGCTCAAGTTTTACTCCAGTAGTCGGTAGTCGGATCGAGCATAATTGACTATTGATCACCAACTACTATATTAGCCTTTGACTGCTCCTGCCGAGAGGCCGCCGATTAGTTGTTTCTGCAGGACCAGGAAGATTACCACAATCGGTAGCGCGCCTACGAGAGCAGCCGCGGCAAACACTCCCCAACCCTGCGAACGGCCCTGGATGAAGAGGGCCAGCCCGACCATCAGCGTATAGTTCTCCGTGCCCTTCAGCATCACGCGGGCTATCAGGAAGTCGGCGTAGGTGCCTATGAACGTCAGGATGCCCATGACGGCCAGGATGGGGCGGGCGAGGGGCAATATCACGCGCCAGAAAGTCTGGAAATACGACGCGCCGTCTATGCGGGCCGCCTCGTCAAGCTCTTTGGGTATCGAGTCGAAGAAACCTTTCATCAGCCATGTATTGAATCCCAGCGCCCCGCCCGTATAGATAAGAATCAAGCCACCGTGCGTGTTCAGGCCAAGCCAGCTCATCCCCGGTATCTGCCCGATCTGCTGCAGCAACAGGAAAAGCGCCACAATCGCCAGCGTATTCGGGAAAAGCTGGATAAGCAGGATGGTGAGCAGACCCGTCCTGCGCCCCCTGTATCGAAACCGGCTGAACGAATACGCCGCCAACGCAGTGAGCGCCACGATGATAATCGCCGTAATCCCCGATACCTTGATCGAGTTCCATATCCATAGCAGGAACGGGTGCTGCGGGTCGTTCGTCAGACGCTGGAAGTTCTCCAGGCTCGCGTTCCTCGGTATGAAAGTCGAGTTGATAAGTGAGTTTGAGGGGTTTAGCGCGGTAGAGATGATCCAGATGACCGGGTAGATAGCGAATATGGAGGCGAGTATAGCGATTGTCGTCTTTATTACGACGTTGATTCGCCTCGCCGTCGATAGAGAGCGCGGTCGTACCTCAATCTTCGCGGCCGCAGCCTTTTCGACCCGTTGTGCTTCTGTGCCAATCATGTCACATTACCTCCTCGAGCTGCCCGGTAAAGCGGAAGTTGAATGCCGTCATCCCGGCCACTATCAAAAAGATAAAGAGCGAGATAGCCGATGCAAGACCATAGTCGGCCCCCTGCCCGCCGCTGAATGCCAGCCGGTATGTGTACGAAATGAGTATATCCGTCTGCCCGGCAGGTGTCGCCACTCCCGCTATTGGCGGCCCTCCCCTGTTGAACAGCTCGATAAGGCCGAAGTTGTTGAAGTTGAAGGCAAAAGAGCCTATCAGCAGGGGCGCTATCGACACCAGGAGCAAGGGCAATGTGAGCGAACGGAACTGGGTCCAGGGGCTTGCTCCATCTATGTTGGCGGCTTCGTACATATCGGTCGGGATGGCCTGGAGCGCGCCGAGGCAGAGGAGCATCATGTACGGGAAGCCCAACCACGTGTTCACGAACAGTATTCCCGCTTTGGCCCATGTACCGTCAGAGAACCAGGGCGGCGAGAAGCCGATCAGGTCGTTCAACATGGTGTTGAACTGGCCATAAGCCGGGTTGAGGAGGCCCGTCCAGATGAGTGTGCTGATTACAAATGGTATCGTGTACGGAATAATCATCAGCGAGCGAAAGAGGGGCCTCAGGGGGAGGTCTTTGTCGTTGAGCACTATTGCAAGGCCGAGACCGACCACGAAGGTTAGCATCACGCTCATGAAGGCGAAAATGATGGTCCAGGCGAAAACGCCAAAGAAGGGCGTCCTGATGTTCGGGTCGGTGAGCACCCTGGTGTAGTTCTCAAAGCCGACGACGGTAGAGAAGCCTGGGCTGAGGGTCTTGCCGTCAGGGGCTGTGAATGTGCCTCGTATCGGTGTATAGACTACGCCTGTCTGATTGTCCGTTAGCCTGTCAGTCGACGGGTCGAAACTGTAGACACGGCGGGTCTGGGGCGCGCTGTCGAGGGATGAGATGCGCACGGTGTTATCGCCGTCGGTGATCGCTATTCTGCCCAGTTGTCCCAGGTACTGGAGGGCATTGAGGCGCTCTATCCTCTGGAAATTATCGAGGTTGGCGGGCAAATCTGAAGTGCCAGCGTAAGGCTCAAGCTCGCCGCCTCCCTCTCTGACGAGGAAACGATTTCCTTGCTCGTCTTGCAGTATCACGCGAAACTGGCCTGCGGGATTGCGATAGGCTGTCCATTTATAAGCGACGGCGTCCTGAGGCAGGTAAGTCCGTTCCCGTAGCTGGGTGACAACTTGCTCTTTGGTGAGTAAATGGCCGTCGCTGTAGTTGGTGAGGGCGATGTAAACGGTGAAGATGAGCGGGTAGACAACCATCAACAGCATCAGGATGAGGCCGGGAGTAAGCCAGCGGATAGGGTAGAGGCGGTCGTTGAGGAAGATGTAGTTTATGAAGAGGGTAACTACACCCACTGCTATCGCAACAGCCACCTGCCCATCCCCGACAAGGCTGAGGATGGCCCAGAGAGCGATCGCATCTATAAAGCCGAGGCCGGCGATGCGCTGGATTATGTCCCTTAAAGAAAAGGCGGGGCGCACGCGCGCCCCACCTTGTTTGCTGTCGTTACTTGATCTTTGCGATCTCGTCTCGGATTGTCTTGGATGCATCGGTTATTGCTCCCTCAGGGTCTTGCGCCTGGGTGAAGACGAGGTCAATAGCCTTTGTCCAACTGGTCCACACAGCGGACATCTGTGGGATCGCGGGCATCGGCACGCCGTTACCGGCGGACTGAGCGAATGCCTTGATGTCAACATCCTCGGGCTTGGTAGAGGCAAACACCTTCGCCTGGACGGACTTCCACGCGGGAACCCTGGGGTCAGAGTCGTACATCGCCTGCATCGCCTCATCCGTCGCCAGGAACTCGGTCAGGAACGCCTTGGCGACGTCCTTGTTCTTGCCGTACTGGCTGACCATGAAGCCCTGCGCGCCGACGAACGGCTGGGCCTTCTGCGTCATCGAGGGGATCGGGGCGACACCATATTTGATGCCCGACTTGCGGATGTCGTTGAGGGTCCACGGGCCTGCGAACCACATGGCCGATTTGCCTTCCAGGAAGAGACTCTGCTGAATCGCGCCTGTGATGTCCTTGCGGAGCAGGCCATCCTTGATCATCTGGTCGATCTCTTTGAAGGCAGCCTTGCCGCCTACGCTGTCGAGGCCAACGTTGGTGGGATCGTAGTTGCCTGCGGCGTCACGGCCAAAGACGTAGCCGCCGAAGCCGGTGATGATCGGATAGGCATGGTAGGGATCGCCCGACTGGAGGATGTAGCCCTGGTCAACTTTCTTCTCGTCTTGCAATTGCTTGGCAATAGTCTTCAGCTCGGCCCAGGTGGTGGGAGGAGTGGGGACGAGGTCTTTGTTGTACATAAGAGCAATGGCCTCGAGGCCGTAAGGAAGACCGTATACCTTGCCTTCATAGGTGAATGCCTGAAGGGCTACAGGATCGAGCATTTCACCCTTGGCGCCCAGATCAATCGGATCGAGGAGTCCATTCTGCACAAGCTCGCCGAGCCAGTCATGCGCGCCGACAATGATGTCGGGGCCTTCACCGGCAGGGCCTGCCAGCTTTAGTTGGTCGCGGATGTCGCCAAAGCCGACTTGCTGTACCGAGACCTGCACGTTGTACTTCGATGTGAAATCGGCGCTGACCTTCTCAACGGCCCCGACCGCGCCTTCGTGTACCCAAAGGGTGAGGGTGCCTTCCTTGGAGGCCACGGGCTTCGGCTTGGTGGCTGTTGCATCCACTGAGGCCGCTGTGGTGGCGGTAGGCGCTTCCATAGCTGCCGTAGTTGCTGTTGGCGCTTCCATTGCCGCTGTCGTGGCCGTGGGCTGCTCAACTGCTGCGGTAGTCGCAGTGGGCTGTGCCGCCGGCTCGGCGCCGCACGCCGACAGCAGCAAGGCCATTATAACCATGAGCGGCAGCAACCTGTAGAACTTGCCTGCGAGGCCTTTACCAGATGTAGATGTCATAGTTTACTTTCCTCCTGTGTGATTCAGTTGTGGTTATAGATTTGTCGAGTATCCGCACGGGTAGCATGAGAGTCTCTTGCTCTTAAGCAAATTACCCACAAGTCATCCACTCCGAAGCCTGAAGATGCCCTCTTTGAGACCCCGCGAGGTGACTACGCGAACGGACACCATTGAAGCATAGTATATAACAGAATAGTCAATGGGACAATAGAAAGTGAGTTGTGCCGAAACGCAGGGCTTTTCACCTGCGACGCTTGGTGAGGCGTGCCGTAAAAAGGGACCACAGGAGGGAGAAGACGAACGCGCCAAGTCCCGCGCTGACGAGCATTACGTTGTTGTAAACAGGCTCTGTGGGAAGAGTCATAGGGATTCTGGGGCGCACGACATCAACTGCGAGCCATGCGCCCAACAGCCCAAACAGGATCGTCCCCAGGAAGCCAAGGGGCACCCGCCCACCCGCCAGCAGGTGTGACAGGTAGCCTAATACCGCCGCCAGCAAAAGCATGACGAGCAGCCTGGGCATATCGTCCATCGAGAACGAGAAATTCATAGGAGTTCAGAATGTGGAATTACGAATTACGAATTAGAGAAGGCAAGTAATTCGTAATTCGTCTACGGTCCCGGCTCCATTAGCTTTTCGAGCCGTTTGAAGCTGCGAAGCACGAACGCCAGGAATGCGAATACAGGCTCCCAGCCGGGTAGCCCCTGCCGGAAATAGAGGTAGTCTTCTCCTCGTACCCCTATATAACGCCGGATGTCGTCTGGTGTCAAGTCGCGGAACACTGCGCGTATTCGGGCCTCTGAGGGGTCTTCGCTGGGAGGGGGCGCATAGCGTAGGCGAGCGACGGAGAGTCTTCCGACGGAGAAGGGGCGTTTCTTCCTGACAACATCTCCCTCTTGCTCCATATCCTGCTCTTGGGCGACCGCAGCAACGGGCGCATCCAGCATTGCCGGGTCGAAGTTGAGCCGCTGGGCGAGTCTTTCCTGCATGCGCGTGCGCGAGGGCTTGGAAAGCTCGGCTGGGGGGAGTTGCGTCACACTTTGAGCGATGGCGAGGAGGTCTTCTACTTCTGCCCTCTGGTCAGGGTGACGTGCCAGGTACCGGGCAAGGTCAGGCGGTAATTCCTGCCCTGATGCAAGAGCCTGTAAGCACTGCTCTATTAACTCTTCCTTGCGCATATCTTCGACGCATCTCCATCAATTCTAAGGTTCGTTTCGCCGGGCCAGGGTATAGGACGCATGCCTCACTATGGCGTTATCTAAATAATTGTAACGAAGTTTGTTACCTTTTGCACACTATACAACGCGCAACCCAAACGCTTTGTTATGGGTTGCGCGAAACATTATGTCCAATTGGTGAACGAGTACCTGGGGTGATTATCTGGGGGGCTTCTATGTCTCTTTTAGCCTGACGAGGCCTGCCAGCCTCTCTACGATTAGCCGGGCGCTGTCTCGCTTGTCCATCGGCGGTAGTTCCTCTACCTTGCCATCTCTGTCAATGAGAGTGAGGGTGCTACTGTCTGTGCCAATACTCGCTATGGCGTCGTTTGCCACTATCATGTCGAGCTTTTTCTTCTCTAGTTTACCTCGAGCATTATCGAGGAGGTCTTGCGTCTCGGCGGCAAAGCCGAGACGAACGAGGCCGGGTAGCTCTTTGGAGGCGAGGTTTAGGAGGATGTCAGGGTTGCGCCCCAGCGCGATGTTGAGGGTGTCGCCTGTTTTCTTTATCTTCTGAGGGGAGACCTCCAGGGGCGCGTAATCGGCCACGGCTGCTGCCATGACGAGGGCATCTGCTCCTTCGATTGCCTCTCCGACCGCTTTTTCCATCTCACGGGCGGTCCTGACGCGCACGAGTGTCACGCCATATGGCACGGGCATTGATGCTGCGCCTGTTATCAATGTGACATCGGCCCCGGCGTAATATGCTTCTTCGGCGATGGCATACCCCATCTTGCCGGAGGAGCCGTTGCCTATATAACGAACCGGGTCGAAAGGTTCCTGCGTACCACCCGCTGTGACCACTACCTTCTTACCTGCGAGCGGCCCATTAGCACCCAGTATATGGCGTATGGCAGGTATTATCTCCGCTACTTCGGGCAGCCTGCCTATGCCGGTTGCCCCTGATGCAAGGTGGCCTTCGCCCGGCTGCAACACAATCGCGCCTCTGCTCTTGAGCGTTTCGAGGTGGCCCTGGGTGGCCGGGTGAAGAAACATACCGCTCTCCATAGCGGGCGCTATCAGCACAGGAGCGCGGGTGGAAAGGTAGACCGCGCAGAGCAGGTCGTCGGATAGACCGAGGGCAAGGCGGGCTATCGTGTTGGCGGTGGCGGGCGCGATTACGATGAGGTCAGCGTTGTGAGCCAGACCGACATGGCCCGTATCCTCACCGAGCCAGTCGGAATAGATGTCGGTTCGCACCGGGCGCTTTGTGATCGCCTGGAAGGTGAGGGGTGTGATAAACTTCTGCGCGCCCGCCGTCATTATCACGTCTACGATTGCGCCTGCCTGTGCCAGCTTGGAGGCCAGGTCGGCTACCTTGTAAGCGGCTATCCCACCTGATACGCCGAGCACTATTCGCTTGCCTTGCATCTGTTATCTAGCCTCTCGCTAATCTTGTTCGAGCACTTCGAGCTTGCGTACCTTTAGTGTATCGACCTCAAGCTCGCCTATGGAAAGCTTGCCTATCGCCATTCTGCCGACAGCCAGCCGTCCAATAGCTACAGCGCCGAGGGCCACGGCTCCAATTGCCATTGCACCGACCGCACGGGCCAGTTGTGCTTTTGCGATCTTACCCATAGATTACCTCCATAATACAAGCGATTTAACCACTAAGACACCAAGAACACAAAGGACACCAAGAACGATTCAATGGTTTTATCCTGCGGCTGCTTCTCGGTTTAGTTCGTATATCATGCGCAGGCCATCCAGGGTGAGGTTGGGGTCGATTATGTCCATGCAGTCTGAGTGGGCGGCGATTAGTTTTGCTAGGCCGCCAGTGCCTATTACCTTAGCGTTCGCGCCCATCTCTCCCATATCTCTTTTTATTCGTGAGACCAGCCCTTCGACCAGACCAACATATCCCCACACCAGCCCGGATTGCATGCACGCCACCGTATTTTTGCCTATGGATGACTTGGGGGCTACCAATTCGACCCGCTTGAGTTGGGCGGTATTCCTGAATAAAGCGTCGAGCGAGATGCCGAGGCCGGGAGAGATGGCACCACCCAGGTATTCTCCGTCGGGTGAGACTACGTCGAAGTTTGTGGAAGTGCCGAAGTCGACCACAATGGCAGGGCCTCCGTAGCGTGTGTGTGCCGCGAGGGTATTCACTATGCGGTCGGCTCCCACCTCACGCGGATTATCTACGTTCACTTTGACGCCTGTCTTGATGCCCGGTTCGACGAACATAAGGGTCGTATGTAAATACTCTTCTACCATCTCGCGCAATGCCCTATTCACGGGAGGGACGACGCTCGAACAGATAGCAGCATCTATGTCGGCCAGGTTAAGCCCACGGTGGGTGAGCAGAGTGATGAGGGTGGCTGCCCACTCATCGCCCATCTTCTCGCGCACGGTCGCCATGCGCCAATCAGCGATCAGTGTCTCCCCATTGTACAGGCCGATGACGGTGTTTGTGTTGCCTACTTCGATGGCTAAAAGCATGTTGTTTCCTGCTTATGCGTTAACGACGGAACCGCCAAGACGCCAGTTCGCTACGCTCATGCACCAAGAACCCTCCTAGAACGGTAGATGTTACGCTTCACGTTTGACTCCCCAGGATGAAATTGTCGATCAGCCTTGTCTTGCCTATTCTCACAGCAAGCGAAGCCAGCGCTTCCTGTGCACCGCCGCTGTCGTCCAGTTCTTGCAGGGTGAGAGGGTCGGCCACGCTGACGTAATCCGATCGAGCGAGCGGCTCGGCGGCTATCATCAAGCTCATTGCGTCGCGCAGGGGGTTGCCACGCCTCTCGCCATTCTCCCATAGTTCTTTTGCCGTGCTTAGCGCCTTGTAGAGTACGAGTGCTGCTTGCCTCTCCTCCGGGTCAAGATAGACGTTGCGCGACGACATCGCCAGGCCGTCCTTTTCGCGTATTGTTTTGCCAACTACTACTTCGAGAGGAAAATTGAGGTCGCGCACCATCTTGCGTATGACCGCCACCTGCTGTGCGTCTTTTTGCCCGAAGTATGCCCTCGTCGGCTGCACGATGTTAAACAGCTTTGCCACCACAGTTGCCACACCGAGAAAGTGGCCTGGGCGTATCTCTCCTTCCAGTCGAGCAGTCACATCGCGCACCTCAACGTAGGTGGAGTAACCGGGCGGGTATATCTCTTCGGCGGAAGGCGTGAATATCCAATCTACCCCTGCCTCCTTGAGCATAGCGAGGTCACGCTCCATGTCGCGTGGATAGCGGCTCAGGTCTTCGTTTGGGCCGAACTGCGTCGGGTTGACGAAGATGCTGACGCCCACAATATCGTCGCGTGAGCGAGCCATCTGCACGAGCGACAGATGGCCCGCATGGAGGTAGCCCAAGGTGGGCATGAAGCCTACAGATGCACTGTGCGGCCCGGACGACTTCATCTCGCGCATAGTGTCTATGGTGGAGATCACGTTCATTCTGGTAGTGGTTAAAGTAAAGGGGAGCTTATGTACGCTCCCCTCTCGCCTTCCCTTGTTTACTTCCTCTTACTTATCGGCTCATACTCTCTTATCGAGGAGCCTATGTACTCGGCGTTGGGGCGGATGATGCGGTTGTCTTGTAGCTGTTCCAGGATGTGGGCTGTCCACCCGCTGACGCGGCTGCATGCGAAGAGGGCGGGCATCATGTCCGGCTGGAAACCCAGGGTGTAGAGCAGGGGCGCCGAATAGAACTCGACGTTGGGGTAGATTTTGCGCTCGGCGAAGTAAGGGTGGCTGTGCGAGATGGCGTCTATCTTGTGGGCTATGTCGTACCATGTAGTGTTGCCGCTCCTACCTGCGACGATCCTGGCATGCTCATTAAGTTGCGATGCGCGAGGGTCGTATGTTTTGTAGATGCGGTGGCCCATGCCCATGAGGCGACGCTTGGTGGCAAGGGCGTTATCTATGAAGGACTCTACGTTGCCGAGATCACCGACCTCGATCATCATCTCCATCGCTTTCTGGTTAGCGCCACCGTGTGCCGCGCCCTTCAGCGAAGACATAGCGCCCACTATGCCCGAATAGTAGTCAGACAGGGTGGAAATCACCACCTTGGCGGTAAAGGTCGAAGCGTTGAAGCTATGCTCGGCTGCCAGCACGAAGTAGGTGTTGAGCGCGCTTGCATCCTCATCGGAGGGCGAAGTCCCCCCCTTTATCATATAGAGGAGGTTGGCGGCGTGTCCCAACTCTTTGTTGGGGGCAACAGGCTCTTTACCCTGTCGCAGGTGGTCATAGGCGGCGGCGATTGTAGGCATACGCGCGGCCAGCGTGATTGCCTTGTCTATGACCGCCTCGCGGTCTGTGTTGTCTGTGTCCTGGTCAATCAGGGCGAGAGTTGAAACTACGGTGCGGAGGACATCTATCGGCTGCCCGCTTTTGGGGAGGACGCGCAGCACCGCCATCGCCTCTTCGGGGACCTCGCGCCGGGCGTGCATAAGCCCCTCGAAATCGTTAAGTTGCTGTTTGTTTGGTAGCTCCCCGTTTATCAGCAGGTAAAAGACCTCCTCGAAAGACGAGTTCCCGGCGAGGTCCTGTATCAGGTAGCCCCTGTAGCTCAGGCGGCCCTCGGTCCCTTCGACCAGGCTGATAGAACTGGTGCCTATAACAATACCTTCAAGGCCCTTCGGTCGCACGCCGTTCGAGTCTTCTTTCTTCTTGGCTGTGTCCGCTGTCTCTTTGGGGGCTGTGGTTCCTTTGTCGTCTT
>JBDSDS010000085.1:0-11339 GCA_039920445.1 Chloroflexia bacterium | reverse complement strand
GGCAATTCGCGGCCAGGCTTGGCGACAAGTTCTCTGACGCGGGTGCGGGTCGGCAGGCGGTCGAGGAAGCCGTTCTCACGCATCCAGGCGTCATTGAAGACTTTTGAGAGGTAGCCGCGCCCCGTGTCAGGCAGTAGCACTACTATATTCTTCCCAGCCTCGGTATTCTTGGCAACTTCGAGGGCCGCGAACATGGCCGTGCCGCCTGAGCCTCCGACCAGGATACCTTCTTCGCGGGTAATGCGCCGGGCTATCTCGAACGAGTCGCGGTCGCTCACCGTGACCCACTCGTCCACCACGTTGCTGTCATACGTGCCCGGTATGAAGTCCTCGCCTATTCCCTCGACTTTATAGGGGCGGGCGACGTCCTGCGTATAGATCGAGCCTTCGGGGTCGGCGCCCACGATGCGCACGTTAGGATTCTTCGACTTGAGGAAGTTACCGATGCCGGAGATCGTGCCGCCTGTGCCGACACCCGCTATGAACACGTCTACCTGGCCGTCCATCTGCCGCCAGATTTCGGGGCCGGTCGTCTCGAAGTGGGTCCTGGGGTTGGCAGGGTTGAAGTACTGGTTCGGCTGGAATGCGCCCGGTATCTCGCGGGTGAGGCGGTCGGAGACGCTGTAATAGCTTTCAGGGCTTTCTCTCGGTACGGCTGTGGGAGTAGTGACCACTTCTGCGCCATATGCCTTGAGGAGCGAAATCTTCTCCTGTGATACCTTGTCGGGCATCACGAAGACGCACTTGTAGCCCATGATGGCGGCGGCGATTGCCAACCCTGTGCCTGTATTGCCGGAGGTCGGCTCGACGATGGTGCCGCCCTTCCTGAGCAGGCCCTTCTCCTCGGCGGATCTTATCATAGTAATGCCGATGCGATCCTTCACCGAGTTGCCTGGGTTGAACATCTCCAGCTTGGCAAAGAGGTTCGGCTTGATGCCAACATTTAGCTTGGGCAAGCGCACGATGGGCGTGTTGCCGATTGTATCGAGGATGCTATCGTAGACTTCCATGTCTGGTCCTTTCGGGTGGGCGGCGCTGCCCCTGGGTGAGTGATGAGCGATGAGCGATGAGTGATGAGTGGTTTGTAGCTGATAATGTGCCTTCAGGGAGATTATAGGGTTCGGGGGGTGGCAAGTCAATGTATTAGAACCTTGTAGTAGGCAGGTCGTTGTAAAGAGTGGGAACTATACTGTGGTAAATACATTCCGGGAGGAAACTCATGAGTAATGTACTGAAATCGCAGGCCAAATGTCTCTTGTCTTCGGTTGCTGTGCCTGTATTACTGGCAGGCTTAGTGACGATGTTGATCGCCGCCACTCTGTATGGGGCCGGGCCGACCGGCGCTCAGACCCCACCGCCTGACCCAGGGCACCCCACCCTTTTCGGCTCCATGACGTCAACGACAAGCATTCCAACAGTCACCCCCGCCCCGATACAGGCTAAATTACCTGGCTGCTGGTTCGTAGATGACAAAGTGGCTTACGGAACCGGCTTCAGCAGCCTGAAAGCAGTTGACGGCAAAGAGAGTAATAATGTGTGGGCTGTCGGCTCCTACACTGCACGCGAGAAACCACAAGCTCTAACAGCCCACTGGGACGGGGCGACGTGGAGTCGCGTGCCAGCGCCAACTATCGAAAATGGAAGCTTCCTGAGCGGGGTGTCTGTAATCTCCAAAGACGATGTTTGGGCCGTAGGTGTACAAGGCAGCACTATTACACCGCCCATGCGCGTGCTCATCCTACACTGGGATGGGAGGATCTGGACAGAAGTTGCAACTCCCAACTTATCGAACAATATCAGTGAGCTTGAGGATGTAGTTGCGATCTCGGCTGACGATGTCTGGGCTGTGGGATACATCGAGCCATTCATGGGTTCCATCGGTGGTAAGCAGGCTATCATCCTACATTGGGACGGGCTGGCATGGACGCAGGTAACAACGCCCGCTATATCACCCAAAGAGGAGCGTTCAGGCTACAGTACTCTGGAAAGCCTGGCTGTGCTCTCGAAGAACGATATATGGGCGGTTGGCGCAGGTACAGATGGCTTCGGCCCAATGGCTCTTCACTGGGACGGCACCGGATGGAGTCGCGCATCTATGCCTGCGGTGAGGGGTCTGCTGCACGGGGTAACTGCCATCGCGCCGGATGACATCTGGGCGGTAGGCAACAAATACCGCGAGGATAACCGTGGCATTGATACGCTTACCATGCACTGGGACGGCACTACATGGAGCGTGATCCCAAGCCCTGGCAACAGTGGAACAGACCGCGCAGAATATTGGCTCGACTCGGTAGAGGCCCTGGCGAAAAATGATGTCTGGGCAGTAGGCTACGTGACCTTCTCCAGGACCCAACCCATGATGCTGCTCCTGCGTTGGGATGGCCGTGCGTGGAACAGCGTTGGTAAGCCTCCCCTGTCCGTGGGGTGGTATGAGTCAGATCTCAACTCGATTACGAATGTTAGTGGTAGTATCTGGATGGCAGGTGTAAATGGCACAGGTGTATTGCTAAGGTATAACGCAAGCCCCTGCGCCGCGACGCCTACCCCTACTCCGATTGTGCCTCTTAACCCACCCGTACCTGTGCCTGGCAACGGTACTCGCCTCTTCCCAGAGACAGGTAAAACAATGACAGGGCTTTTCCTGGACTACTGGAACGCTCACGGCGGACTGCCTCAGCAGGGTTATCCCATTTCAGAAGTCATAGGAGAAGTGTCAGACCTAAACCAGGGGCTGTACACCATGCAGTACACAGAGAGGGCAGTATTTGAATTCCACCCCGATAAGGCCAAGCCTTATGATGTGCTGCTCTCCCAGCTTGGCACATTTCAATACAGGAAGAAATATCCAGGTGGCGCGCCTAATCAGAAGCCGAACAACGACCCAGGCTCGATCTTCTTCAAGGAGACAGGCAAGCGGATGGGTGGCAGCTTTCTTGAGTACTGGCAGGCGAACGGCGGACTTATGCAGCAGGGCTATCCTATCTCGGATGAGTTCGTGGAGGTAAGTCCCCTCGACCGTAAGCCGTATACGGTGCAATACTTCGAGCGGGTTGTGTTCGAGTACCACCCAGAGAACCCAAAGCCGTATGATGTATTGCTCAGCCACCGCGGCAGGTTCCGGTGGGACGAGAAGTATACAGGCGGCGCACCTGGACAAAAGGGAATGTCCGAGTGTTGGGAGAGCGTTCAAGTTCCATTGGATACAGGCATAACTGGTCTGAGTGACATCTCCGCTCTCCCTAACGGCGAAGCCTGGGCAGTGGGTGAGCGCCAGGTAAACGGGGTCGGCCAGACGCTGATACTCCGCTTTCGAGACAAAAACTGGGCACTATTTCCCAGCCCGAATCCTGGCATGCTTTTCAATGCGCTTGGTGGCGTAGCTGCTCTGGCGTCCAACGACGTATGGGCAGTCGGTGCATATGCTAATGCTGATGGCACCGGCGCAAAGTCTCTTGTACTGCACTGGGACGGCAAGGAATGGAAAATCATCCCCAGCCCCAACCCTGGTGGCTCCGGCAACTTGCTTTACTCCATTTCCGCGCTTGCACCGGATGATATATGGGCTGTAGGTGCGACTATTCCTACTAACTCTTCCGGCCAGCCATTTCTGCTGCATTGGGACGGGCGCACCTGGACGGAAAGGCCCGCGCTGATTCTAGTAGGATCATCCGGAGCACAAAGCGTAGTCGCTATCTCACATGACGATGTATGGGTAACGGGCGACAATAATGGCACTCACCTGATGGTCATGCACTGGGATGGGAGAGAATGGACAACTACTCTAAACCTCGAAAAAACCCTTAATCTGCCGGATTACGACGTAGGGCAGTTACGTGATGTCGCAGCAGTCGGCCCAAATGATGTATGGGCGGTTGGTTACTACAGAAAGTACTCATACAGAGTGGAGACTATCACCTTGCATTGGGATGGGCTTAACTGGACTAGAGTGCCCAATCCCAGCCGAGGAAGGATAGGAACGGCCAATGACAGTGGAATCTTGAGCGGAGTATCAGCTATTGCGCGCGATAACGTATGGGCTGTCGGCTCCTGGGGAGCAAACGATGTTGGTGCGGTCGCCAATGAGCCGTTAATATTGCACTGGGACGGCAAGCAGTGGAATATAGACCTGGAGACGAAGCCGGCGGGTGTCGCCAAAGCAAGTTTGCAAGATGTGTCTGCCCGGACGGACGGCATTTGGACGGCAGGCGCGTTCGGTAGTGCTACGGTTCGTGATGGAGGATTGGTTACCATGAGAAATTCGAACGGCCTATGCGTAGAGAGGTAGTGCGGCAGGCATTGCCAGGCGACTATCTTCAGACTGCGCTCAGCACTTCGCCGTGCCTTACCTCTAGCAGCGTGACATCCTCAAGGAACTTCGGGTCGAAGCCTGCGAGATCGGTTGTGGTGATAAGGGCCTGGTATTGCTGGCCCGCGAGGGTGTTGAGGAGGTAGCCGCGCCTGCGGGCGTCTAGCTCGGAGAGGATGTCGTCGAGCAGGAGGATCGGGGTGTCGCCTGTTTCGGCGGTCATCAGGTCTACTTCGGCCAGTTTGAGAGCTAGGACGGCGGTGCGCTGCTGGCCGCGAGAGCCGTATGCGCTCAGTTGGAGGTCGCCTAGCTGGAAGAGAAGATCGTCACGGTGGGGGCCGAGGACGGATACGCCCCGACGTACTTCGTTGGGCCTCATCTCCTCAAGCTGCTTCTTGAACTCCTCGCTGATACGCGCAATATGGGCATCGAGATGGGGGATGCGTCCCCTCAGCAGGGAAGCATCTACCGATGCGGTATGCTCGTCTGGAGTGAGATTGGCAAGGGCTGTGTCTTCCTCCAATTGGGCCAGCAGGTCGGGCATGAGGGCTTTGCGGGCGTTTGGGGCGACATCCGAGGAATAGGTCAGGTTGAATCGCAATTCGGCGGTGGGTCGGCGCTCGCGCAACATCTGTTGGGTGTCTGCCTTGCCGTTGATGGCTTCTGTGCCCGCGAGGAGATGATGTACCGCCTCGGCTCGGCTCGAAAGGCGTGTGGCGAACACTTCCCGCCGCAGGACAACATAGGCCCCATGCTTCACAAGCTCTTCGTCCCAGTATGCCAACTCCTCAGCCACGTCACGCGAGTTGGAGCCGCGCCCCTGCTCACGGATGCCTTTGAGGAGCGAGTTGCGCTGGGCCAGTACCTTCAAGTATTGAGAGAGGGTACGCACGTAGCGGTGGTCCATCTGCGAGATGGTCACGTCCATGTAGCGCCTTCGCAACGTGGGCGGGCCTGTAACCAGATCAACATCTTGCGGGGTGAAGAGGACCACGTTTGCCTGTCCTACCAGGTCGATGCCACGCCTTGCCACCCCGTTTACCTTGATACGCTTGCGCGCCTGCGCCGCTCCTGCTAATCCACCATGCCCAGCAGGTTCCTCATCGCGCACGACGAGTATCTCCACCTGTAGTGGGCCTCGCGCTCTCTCTACCTCTGCGGTAATGCGCGCAAAGGGCGGGGAACCGAGGTCGTTGGGCGCGGCGAAATTGATTAGCTCCAGATCAGAGGAAGATCGGGGGGAGCGGGTAGTCGCCAGCATATAGACCGCTTCCAGCAAGGATGTCTTGCCGGAGGCATTATCACCCTGCAAGACCGCGACGCCTGGCGGCAACTCCAGCGAGAGATGCCGGTAGCTGCGGAACTCGTCAAGCGTGAGGGTCTGGCAGTGCATCGGTTAGGGGTTTCTAACGCCGGTAGCGAACGCCACCAGCTGATTTGTCCTTGTTCAGCCTGCGATTGAGATGCAGACCTTCCAACACGAACTCGACCGCAGCGGCGACGGCTGCGGGATTGCCCTGTACTTCGAGCTTGGTGAGCGCATTCCGTATGCCTTTTAACTCGGACGATTGGTGAACGTATTCCATCGCGGGCATCGTGTCGGAGATTTCGATGGCGAGACCGTTGTGGAAGCGGGTGACAACATCATCGAAGTCGCCTACCGAGAAGCGGCGATTCCACGCTGCCTGCACTGCCCCCTGCACAAGTTTCTCTACCAGTTTGTCCTCGCGCACATCACCTACCGATTCGACCTCGATCTTGCCTGCGGTAGAGGCAATCAGGGCGGGTAGGTCAGAGATACGGGGCACAACGCGGTGCTCGCTGAGGCGGATGCCGCGCTTGAGGGCGTTGCTCATCAGGTTCTCGTAGTTGGAGATAGAGACGCGCACCGACACGCCTGAGCGTTGGGATATGTCGGGGTGGCGGCGGGCTAGGTGCGTGATCTCGGCGATGATCTCTTTCATGTACTGAGGCACATCGACCTCGAAACCGGGCGTGTTGAAGCTCAACCGCTCCTGGTCCATAATGTCGATTTCCTGGTCTAGTGTCGTAGGATAGTGGGTTCTTATCTGGGAGCCTGCGCGGTCCTTGAGGGGAGTGATAATGCGGCCTCGATTGGTGTAATCCTCCGGGTTGGCCGACGCCACCATGTAAATGTCGAGAGGTAGGCGTACTTTGTAGCCCCTGATCTGCACGTCGCGCTCTTCGAGCACGTTGAGGAGGCCGACCTGCACACGTTCGGCCAGGTCAGGTAGCTCGTTGATGCAAAAGATGCCACGGTTGGTTCGAGGCAAAAGGCCGTAGTGTATCGTCAGTTCATCGGAAAGGTAGCGTCCCTCGGCCACTTTGATCGGATCGACATCACCGATGAGATCGGCCACTGTAATGTCGGGCGTGGCGAGCTTTTCACCATATCGCGCATCGCGGTGGACCCACTCTATCTCGACAAGGTCATCATGTTCGGCGAGCAGACGGCGACCCTCAGCGCTAATCGGGGCGTATGGGTCGTCGTTGACTTCACTCCCTTTGATGACGGGGATTTCTTCGTCAAGCAAATAGATGAGCGAGCGGGCCATTCGCGTTTTGCCTTGTCCGCGCTCTCCCAGGAAGATAATATCCTGGCCTGAAAGTATGGCGTTCTCGATTTGTGGGATAACGGTATCGTCATAGCCGACGATGCCGGGGAACATGGGCTGATTGTCGCGCAGTTTGCGGATGAGGTTCTTACGCATCTCCTCTTTGACGGGAAGCGCCTGATATTCGCTCTGCCTCAATTCGCCGAGCGTGCGCGGCTTGGGTGATGGTTTTGCCATGATGCAGGGGTCCTTCTATGATGAGTGCTGGGTTGCGAGTAACGAGCAGAGAGTGATGCCCGTTTGTCCTTATATTAATACTATAAGGCTTTGGCGAAGAGGGGTCAAGCGGAATGTGAAGCGTGAAACGTGAAGCGTGAATGAACCACGAAGAATGTCAAGAAATCGCCAAGATGTCTTATTTTGAAACGCAAAGACGCAAAGGAAGCAAAGAACGCAAAGGTTTTAGGAGTTGGTGGCTAGGGGTTAGTAGTCGGTTATACCTGACTGGCGAAAGTTCACGTTTCACGCTGCTCGCTATGAAAAGGTGTCCAGCGAGGTTCTTGTGCCTTCTATGCCAAGCACACCGGATTCGGCTATTTTGTCGAGGTGTGCTTTGCGCCGCTTGATGTCAGCAGTCCACTCCTCAGTCGAGCACCCTGCCCAGCATGATAGCATCTCAAGTACGCTAGGCTGATTGAATATGTGGTCAAAAGTATCGGCCGGGCGGTTCCAGCTTGATAGCAATAGTGGTTTCACGCCAGGGAGAAGCCCGTCGCTGGTGTCACCGTTGCCCTCTGTGAGCATATATACCGTATTGAAGCGGCGTACCGATGGGCCATATGTGCCGCTTACATAAAGATTGATTACCAGGGTCAGTTGGGCTATCCACCTAGGCGGCACTTTCAGGGGGTCTGAGTTCAGGATGGCTATCACATCATCGACTTCTGACGCGTGCATGGTAGAGCCAATCGCATAGCCCTGATTCAGTAGCTCGAACGTCTTGTATATGCGTGATCCCCACAGATAGACAGCGAGATGGTCACTCATTTCGTTGGCGAGGATGTATGTATGCGCCGGGTCAGTAGATTCCTCGCGCGCAAAGTCAAACGTTTCGTAGTGGCCGCGCAGATATATCCGCTTTGTATCGGGAGGCACAAGATCAAGCAGCGCTGTGAGTGTGGTAGTCTTGCCCGCCATGGGAGGCTCGGCTGCTACAATAACAGATGCGCGACGCGATAACATCGCCCATAGGAGGGCTATCAGTTCGGTGTCTGCGCTCCCCGCCTCGATTATCTGCATTATCGAGAGAGGAACGGGCGGTTGCCAATGCCAACCCCACCAACCAAACGGTTCTTCCTGCTCGTCGTCCATGAAACGCACCCCCGGTTCGCTTTAGATCGTAGTGCAATTGCGCCTATCTCGACATCCTTACTTAATTATACGCAACAAATGAAAACTTTGTGCGTTCTTTTCACTTTGCGCCTTTACCGCGAAATCGTCCTTGCCTATTAGATCCTTAGACTGAGCCGAACTAGCGTATCCCTATGGTCAGGACTTACGCAAATGCACTCATCGTCTGTCGTCTGCATGTCTGCATAAGCCTATGGTATAATGACGGGCACGCAACGTGCTTCATAACAACAGCGAATGGACCAGGAGAGACAACTGAAATGATATTGCAGAGCCGCAAGTGGCGGTTGCTGATACGTGTTGCGACATTGCTCGTGACAAGCCTTGTGATGCTTGCGTTCGCAGGCCCGGCTTCGTATGCCCTGCAAGATGACACTCCCAAGCTGATTACGGGGCCGGTCGAGCTTACGAATAAAGAAGAACCAATCGCCAACAGCTACGCAAACGCCACAGCCCTGCCCGACATGGCCAAGGCATTCGCGGTTGAAGAGGTCGGCGTGACCTATTACTGGATTCCCCTGCGCGGCTACAACAACAAGCTCTTCGTCCGCACCAAGAACGTCAGTTACGCCTTGCCCAACAACTATGTCCCCGGCATCACGACCCACAGAGAGACTTACTACGAGGGTAAGATAACGACTCTCGACAGCCAACTTACCTCTGAGAAAGTCATCGAGGAGCTTGAAGCGCGGGGCATAAGCGTCGAAAAGGGCGAAGCGATGGTGCTGCAACAGGGCGAAAAGCCGAGCGCCTACCGCCCGATGGTCCCTGTGTTCCCTGTGCTTGCCTGGGTCTGGTTGGCGGCGCTTGCGGGCCTTATTCAAATCGGGCGCGGCAGGCAGCCGAAGCGAAGACTCAGTACGGCATCGGTGGCAGCCCGCAACATACGGTAATTATGAGTTTTGAATTAGCTATCAGCCGTCAGCTTATTAGTTCAAGGTTCAAGGTTGCTAATCCCTAATCCTCTGTGTTCTTTGCTTCCTTTGCATCTTTGCGTTTAATTCGTAATTCCCGAAGGGTTAGATGTTCTTCAAGCAATTTCTGCGCGACGATCTCGGCTGCGCCTCCTATCTCATTGGTGATACCGGCGCGGGCGAATGTGTAGTGGTCGATCCCCAGTGGGACGTGTCCGAATATATCAACACGGCCCGTGAAAAGGGGATGGTCATCAAATATGTGGTCGAGACGCATAACCATGCCGACCACGTTTCCGGGCACGGCAAACTCGCGCTGACCGGCGCGGAGGTAGCGATCCACGAAGCAGCGGGCGTTGACTACCCACATAGGGCGCTCAAGGATGGAGATACTATCAGCGTCGGGGCAGTTCGCTTTCAGGTATTGCACACCCCCGGTCACAGGCCCGAGCATATAGCTCTTTCGGTTGCCGACACATCACGCGCCGAGCAACCCTGGCTCGTGCTGACAGGCGATGCCCTGTTTGTGGGCGACGTAGGCAGACCTGACCTGGCAATTGAGGCCGTCGATGGGGCGACCCAGCTGTACACATCATTGCGCGATAAAATACTCTCACTGCCTGATAGCGTGGAAGTCTACCCGGCGCATGTGGCAGGATCGCTTTGTGGTAAGTCTATGAGCGCAAAGGGCAGTTCGACCATCGGGTATGAGCGCCTTTATAACACCCCCTTATCCGAAGCGAACAGTGAAAGCTTCGTCAAGCGTGTGACGAGCGCGCTACCTCCGCAGCCGCCGCAGTTTGGGCGAATCGTGGAGAAGAATCGCGGTCCTTTCCTCACCGAAGAGCCTGCGGCGCGCCCCTTACAGGCCGATGACGTAGAGCAGATAAGGAAGCAAGGCGGCATTGTGCTCGATGTGCGCTCGCCCGAAGCATTCGGAGGCGGACACATACCTGGCGCAATAAACGTCGATCTGCGTGGCGAGCAATTCGGCACGCGCGCCGCGTGGGTAATACCAGCAGATGTGGCTGTAGCGCTCATCACGGAGACCGCCGAGGACTTTGACACAGCGTTGGCCGACCTGATCGCCGTAGGGCAGGATAAGGTAGCAGGTTATCTGTTGGGGGGTATGCGAGCCTGGGACACAAGCGGGCGCTTGCTCGATACGCTACCCCAGATGAGCGTCGAGGAGCTGCACAGTCGGCTAGAGACAAGCGACAAGAGCATACAGGTCGTTGATGTGCGGGAGCGATCTGAGTGGGACGAGGATCATATAGAGGGCGCTATCCACATTCCCTTCCACCAGTTAAGAGAGCATCTCAATGATGTGCCCAGCAACAAGCCATTGGCGACCATCTGCGGAGGCGGGACGCGTAGCAGCATCGCGGCGAGCATACTGAAGGCAGAAGGGTTCGAGCCGGTTAATGTAATGGGTGGTATGGGAGAGTGGAAGAGCGCAGGGTACGAGATAGAATAGTCCACTGCGGAATGGCGCATAAGGAAACCCGCGTAACGGCCCTGCGTATATTTATGTGGATATACTGAACGGGACCGGATACTGTATTCAGTAGGGCATATTACTCAAGCAAGCCCGACCTCTGTTAGGGCAATGTCGCCATCAATATGCGGCACCGCAAGGAGAGCAGTCGACACTCTCCAAACGGAACCTCAACCTGTAAACTACCGGAAAGGCAATAAGTAGCCACGCTACACAAGAGGAAGGGAGCACGATGAGGTGCTTCCTTCTTTTTCTTAAGGTGTTTCTTAATGCGAACTTTACTGCCGTTCACCAACCGTTCACGCTTCTCTTTACTTTTGGTCAATAAGAGCCTGTCTGAAAAGTAGGGTGACGGTCAGAGAGTGGTAAAGATACACTTGGGGTGTGAACAACCAAACATACCCCACCGATCTTACTGACCGTCAATGGGAGTGTATCAGAAAGCACATCCCGCAGGCAAAGCCTGGTGGCAGACCACGCACTCTCGACATGAGAGAGGTGCTCAATGCCATCTTGTACTCTTGTACATAGTGGAGTGGTAGGAGGTAGGAGGTGGACAGTGGAGAATGCTGCCCAGGAGCTACCCCAATTGGAAAAGCGTCTACCACTACTTCAAAACATGCAGAGACGATGGC
>JBDSDS010000084.1:0-2535 GCA_039920445.1 Chloroflexia bacterium | reverse complement strand
CCTGGTCGGGATGGCACGCAGGCAAGGACGGACACACAGGTCCGCCCCTACAGTATTGCATCTTCTCTTTTCCCACTCCCAGATTCATACCCACCTTGCCCTGACACAGCCAAGTGTGCTACATAATAACCACGATGGCAAAGAAGGCAAATAAACAGGTCGAGACGAGTGACGGCAAAAAGGTTCCCGCAGCATGGTGGCTTTCGACTCGACGCAGACGCTCAGAGTGGCAGGAGCTAACTGCGGCGGGGTCTGCCACTTTCATGGGACGCCCACGTGCCCACTATGAGGCCGCCTCTCCTGGCGACGCTGTGCTCTTATACGTCTCCAAGTCTGACCACAGCATTCGCGCAGTGGGCGTAGTCGCTAAGAACGCATCTACTTCCATTGGCGCGGATACAGCTGGCAAGTCTTCAGCTTCACAACTAGAAGTACAGTTGGCGTTTGAATTGGCGAACCCCCTTTCATGGCAAGAGATAACGGCATCTGCCGACCTGCGGCAAGCTGAGCCGGTAAGACAGAGGAGCAGCGGCACGCTCTTCCTCCTCAAGGAGGAAGAGTACACGACGCTGCGAAACCTGATAATCGTCCGCAATCCCGAGCTTGAGGCAGCTTTCGCAGCCCTTGAAACAGGCAGTCCTCCTGAGCCAAACAACTCAGACGTACCCCACTTGCGTGAAAAGGCAGTTGATTATGCTACGCAACTGGAAGCTACAGCGTCTGGACGACCACAAGTTACTAACCTCAAGCAACTACAGGAACTTACCGGCCTATCGTGCGAGATGCTGGAGGAAGCCTGCGACCTGTTGGAGGATAACGGCCAGATCGTCCTTACGGGACCACCAGGCACCGGTAAGACGTGGCTGGCGCGCAGCCTGGCTACCCTCGTCGCGGGCGACACCTCACGGGTGCGGATAGTCCAGTTCCACCCGGCGACAAGCTATGAAGACTTCATCGAAGGCCTCAAGCCAGTTGTGGACGAGTGGGGCCAGGTAAGTTATGCAGTTATGCCAGGTCTATTTGTGCGGTTATGTGACGTTGCTCGCGCCGACCCACAACATTACTACGTGCTTGTGATTGATGAGATCAACCGCGCCCCTCTTGCGCGCGTGTTCGGCGAGCTGCTTTATTCGCTGGAGTATCGTGGTCTAGAGGGCGCGGTTGAGCTTGCGCCAACAGCAGGCAACGAGCGAGCGGAGCCTTTTTATGTGCCGGAGAACCTGCTCCTCATAGGCACGATGAACAGCGCGGATAGGAGCCTTGCGGTGGTCGATTACGCGCTTCGACGTCGATTCCGCTTCATAGAGCTTGAGCCGAACGCTGAGGTTCTCGACAGATGGCTGGCTGCTCGCGGAGCAACCCTCAGGGCACGCCGCATCCTGATTGACCTCTTCACGACTGTGAACAACAGCCTTTCTTCCGAGCTTGACATCGATCACCGGCTGGGCCACAGCTACTTCATGCTCGACCCTCTGGACGCCGCGACACTCGACCGCCTGTGGCGCACCGCTGTCAAGCCGCTTATCACGGAATACTTCATCCCTCCTTCCGGCGAGATAGAAGAGTACCAGGCTTTATTTGCGAAAGCCGTTGCGGCCCTTCGGGATGCTTGAGCCACAGGCGAATCTTACTGGTGAATCCTCTGCGAGTAGAGGCTCGAAGATGCCAGGAACGAAGTCGCAAACCTTAAGGCTAATCATGGCAGAGGGCGGTCGCATTGAAGTTGCGCTTTCAACTGAGCAATATCTTACCCTCAAGGCGCGCTATGCGGGCAGGCTCGACTTTGCGCCCTCCGGTAGTTCCGGCGTCTACACGCTTGCGGCTCGTGACTACGTGGGACGGCTCACCTTATCGCCCGGCACTCTACTGGAAATACAGCCCAAAGTGGAGGTCGCCAACCTGTTCTATATGCTTTGCGCTGATGCAGGACTTGCCGAGTTCTACCCACCGCCGACCGGGCTTTCTGCCAACCCGGACATCTACCACTTCGTAATCACTGCCTTTATAGCATCGGTAGAAAAGGTCGCGGCCCAGGGCCTGAATTACGGCTACTTTTCAGTAGACGCCGACCTGCCATTGGTACGGGGCAGAATCGCTCTGGGGGCACAGATCAGCAAGTTCGGAGAGTTGCGACACCGCCACTCCTGCGCTTTCGCCGAATTGTCGATAGACACCCCGGAGAACAAGATAGCGCTGGCAGCCCTGCGCTCTGTCTCATTCCTCCTCGATACACAGGAAGCCGAGACCACCCGCCGCGCACGCTCTATTAGCCGCCGCTTCGAGGGTGTAAGCGCAATCAGCAGAAGCACGGCCCTCAAATTACTTGCCTCTACCCCATCACACCGCCTGAACGCGCGCTACAGCCCGGCGCTAGGGCTGGCGAGGCTTGTGCTAAACCACCTTACCCTGGACAATAAGTCGGGTCCACACCCGTTTGCATCTTTACTGGTAAATATGCCCAGACTTTTCGAGAGCTTCGTGACCAAACGGCTGTCAACGCTCCTGCTGCCCTATGGCCTGAGAGTAGTCGCCCAG
>JBDSDS010000083.1:0-10037 GCA_039920445.1 Chloroflexia bacterium | reverse complement strand
GGGGCCGTGTTGAAGAAGGAAGAGACGCGCACCATCAAGGCGGACGGTTATACCATCAACGCCTGGCACCCCACGCGCACAGGCGATGTGCTGGTTGTCGGTACGCCGCCCTACCAGTTTGACGCCTTCACTGCGGGCCAGCGGATCGCTGATGCCCCATTCTACGGCCAGCATGGCTTCTTGCCTGATACGGTTGATTTGGCACGCAACGTCAACATGCACGCCATGTTCGGCATGCACGGCCCCAGCGTTGCCCAGGGCAAGAAGATAAAGACTCCTAGCTCAATCGACTTGATCCCGACGGCAGCCTACGCAATGAATGTACCGCCCCCTCGGTTCGCAGAGGGCCGCGTATTGCTGGAAGCCTTCACGGATAACAGCCCGAGCCTGGTGCCGGTCCAGGTACTCGCCTGGGGCGACTACCACGGCCAGCTAGACCCGGTGACAGCCACCGTTGATCGCGTGAGCGTGCCGAGCGGCGGCGTGGCGAATATCGCCTCCTACTGGAGAGAAGCAAAGGCCGAAAACCCCGACGGCACAATTATCCTGAGCGACGGCGATAACGTGGGTGCTACTCCGCCCAACTCTGCATTCCTCAGCGATGCGCCTACCATTGAGGCGATGAACGCCCTCGGCTTCACGGCGTCGGCTATGGGCAACCATGAGTTCGATAAGGGTGTGGATGGGTTCAAGAAGCTGCAATCGCTTGCCAGGTTCCCCTTCCTCGCCAATAATATCCACGATATTCAGACCGGCCAGATCGCCTCTTTCGCCACGCCCTACATAATAGTGAAGGCCAACGGCATCGACGTGGGCATCATCGGCGCGAGCAACCCCGAAACGCCGAATGTTACCAGCCCTAAAGGTATCGCAGGCTATCGCTGGTTAGATCCGCTGGAGCCGACTAACAGGTACGTGAAGGAACTTGTCGGCAAGGGCGTCAAGACTATCATAGTTACCTACCATCAAGGCTCCAAGAGTGGCGACTTTGATAAGCTCGACGGCATATTCGGCGATTTCGTCAACGGCCTCGACCGCGAAGTTGACCTGGTCGTGGGTGGTCATACCCGCGTCAAGACTATGACACGCTCTAACGGCATCCTTGTGAGCGCGGCCAACCATGCCATCGAGACAAGTGAGATGACGTTGCTGGTCGACCCACAGACCAAGAACGTAGTCTGGTCATGGGGCGCGTTCAAGCGTCCTTACGGTGGCGCCATCACGCCCGACCCTGCTATGGCTCTGCTGGTCAAAAACGCCAACGACACGATCAAGCCGATCCTGGGAGAAGAGCTTGGCGCGGCGGCTGCCCTGGTTGATCGCAGCCGAGGCGCCGAGAGCAAGATGGGCAATCTGGTGAGCGATGCTATCCGTGCCACTTACGGTGTGGACGTGGCGCTGCAAAACTCCGGCGGCTTGCGTGCCGACTTTGCCATTGGAAAGATAACAAAGGGTGACGTCTTCGCTGTGCTGCCGTTCGGCAACCTGGTAGTGACCGGCAAGCTCAAAGGCTCTGATCTGCTGGCTGCGTTGGAGAACGGCGTGACTGACGTGTCGGGCAGCGCCGGGCGGTTCATCCAGCTTTCGGGCTTGCGTTTCGCCTATGACGCTTCGAAGCCGGTTGGTCAGCGCGTGCTGTGGGCCGTGCTCTCGGACGGCAAAGCGGTGGACCCGAATGCTATCTACAATGTTGCGACCAACGACTTCATGCAGGTAGGTGGCGATAGCTATACTTCGCTGACACGCATGACTGACGTGGTATCCCGCGAACAGCTATACGAGGTTGCCGCCAACTATGTCAAGAGCCTGGGTACGGTCAACCCGCAGGTTGGAGGCCGCATAATCGCGGCGCAACAGGGCCAGCCGGTTCCGACTCCGCCCTCCGCAGTTACCCCTGTTTTGCCCACCCCTGCTTCCATACTGCCTACCGCCGCCCCGGCCCAGGTGACAGTGACCACTGTCGCGTCCACTGCCACCCAGGTGGTGGCTCGCAGTACGGCAACTGCGGTTGTTTCCATACCGACACAGCCTGTAGTCGCGCCTACCTTCATTATCGTGCAGCCTACTCCTAGCTCTGTGCCGGGTATGCCACGCACGGGCACGGGTGCTGAGGCAAACCAGGCCTGGATAATAACAGTTCTGCTTATCGCCTTCCTGATCTCTATGATCGGGTTGGTGGTATCCGGTCGGAAGGTTGCCCGATAAACATAGCAGGTAGCGAATGAACTGACCTCCATCTGAGCGAGCTTGAGATGGAAGGATAATCAAAGGCCCTCAGGAGTTGATGCCTGAGGGCCTTTCTTTGCGCTGCCCAAAACAAACAGCAATTCCCTTGAAAGTTAGGGCTTGGCTGGTTTCGTTGGCTTTGCCGGGTTGCCTGCGCGGGCCTTCCCATCGGGGAGCAGGATAACCGCTTTGGCAGTGAGTGTCTTACCGTCGCTGCTGGATAGGCCCTCTACTACCATGTTGCTTCCGACTTTCACATCAGCCTGAGTAGCGTTAGTGAGGGTGGCCCTGGCATCGGCCTTCGCCAGGCTCTTGTACGCTGTGCTGCTGTCTAGCGTCACGGTCATGCCTTTGCGGTTGCGTGGGGTGCTGAGGGTGACGGTGTTGCCGCTCACACTCTTCACCTGCCCTGTGACGATGCCGTTACCTGTTGTGACGACGCGTATGCCCCAGGCGTTGAGTGTGCGCTGGCTCGTGGTTGACTTGTCAGCGGGCTTGGCGGGGTTGCCCAGCACCTCGATCTTGTCGCCTACTTTGAGTGAGCCAACGCTCTTGAAGCCGCTATTGAGCACAACTGTATCGGCTGTTGTACTGACGGTGACTTCAGACCCTCGGTCGGTCGTCACTGTGATAGTGTTGCCGCTAATCGCCTTGATGGCGCCCATCGCCAGGTGGTCGCCAACCTGCCCCTTTTGAGGGCGTTTGGCTTTCTCGTCAGGCATTCCACATCGGCCTTGTGTGATCACGCGAGCGTTTATCACTCCGCGCTGTGCGGTGGTCATTCCTGCTACGTTCGCGGGCCTGTTGGTCTGGATGTCCTGTAGGGTTCCCTCGACACAGCGCCCACCACTCTCTTGGACTATTATCCAGGTATTCGGGCCGACGTTCGCGGTGACCTGCCCCTGACGGGTAGTCAAGGCGATTGAGTTGGTTGATACGGCATCAACTCTGCCCATAATTCTGACCGGACGGGAGGTATCCGTGCCTGCCGTGGGGGGCGGTGTTTGCGCGCTTGCTGCTCCGCCGAATAGGCCGATCATAAGCGCGGCTGTCAGTGTACTGATGCTCAGCATGATTTTGTTTCGTTTCATAAGGTTGGTGATATCCTCCATTTACTTGTTATTAGTTTACAGATTGCGAAAGCGGGCTGCATGATGTAAGGCTCGAAAGCCTCTGTCGTGATTGTACTGGTTGAATGGGGAATATGTGTTAGACCTCTGTAAAATCATTGTAAAATCCCCAGGCGTGTTACCATATCTCCCAGATGTCCGCAGGGTGGACAACGGGGGCAATAACCGCCTCGTAGCGTCCGTAGCGGCCCCTGAAGTAGAGGAGTGGTTCGGCTTCGTGGGAGTCGCCCGCCACTATCTCGCCCATGAGGATTTCGTGATCTCCTCCCTTGCAGGTGTCTCGCAGGCGGCACTCGGCGTAGGCGAGCGAGCCATCCAGCACGGGCGCACCTGTCTCTGCTCCAATTCGCCAGCGCATGCCGCCGAACTTGTCCTCCTGGAGCGTGGCGAACTGCTGGGCGACCTCCTGTTGGCTGGCGGCCAGGATGTTGACTGCGAAACTGCCTATCTCTTTGATGATGTCCAGGGTGCTGGATCGCTCGCTAACGCACACGAGCAGCATGCGTGGCTCAAGGGAGAGGGATGTTACCGCGTTGGCTGTGAATCCTCGCGGTTGTCCGTCCTTGCCCGTGACGGTAACGATAGTAACCCCACTGGCAAATGAACCCATTACTCGTAGGAATACACTCTTTTCTATAGGCATTGTGGTTTCTTTCCTATTAGATTTAGTCAGGCGCGCCCTTGCCTTTATCTTATATTTCGCGCACCCGGGTCCTTATTGCCCCTATCTTCTCGATGCCGCACTCTACGACATCTCCAGGCTTGAGGAATTCGGGCGGTTTGCGGGCGAAGCCGACTCCGGCGGGGGTGCCTGTCGCTATGATGTCGCCCGGTTCGATGGTCATCCCAAGTGAGACGACCTCTATTATGGTAGGCACGTCCCAAATCATGGCGCGGGTGTTGTCTCGCTGCTTCTCTACTCCGTTCACTAGTGTATACAATTCGAGGTTGTTGGGGTCTTCGATCTCGTCTGCCGTCACGATCCAGGGGCCGGTAGGACAACTGCCATCGAGGCTCTTGCCCATGAAGAACTGGTTGCCGTGCCTCCTTTGTATGTCGCGGGCCGAGATGTCGTTAAGCACCATGTACCCAAAGATGTAATCGAAGGCATTTCCGCGCTTTATTTGCTTGCCGGTGCGCCCCACTACGATTGCCAACTCCGACTCCCAGTCTATCTCAGTACTCACGGTTGCGTCAAAGGGTATGTCATCATATGGACCTATCACCGAGGTAACAGCCTTCGTGAAGACGGCGGGGTGCGCGGGCGCTTCGGCGGGTATGGATTGCCCGAAAGCGCCAGCCGATTCGGCTGCGTGCTCGGCGTAGTTGCGCCCCAGGCAAACCACATTCTTGCGCGGGCGAGGTATAGGCGCGAGCAGCTTCAATCCCTCCAGCGGCAACGTATCATCGTCCTCCTCTGCCGCGTAGAGGGCTGCCTGAATGTGCTCCAGGCCCGCGTTTCCCATTGCGATAAGCTCCGTCATCCCTATGTCAATCAGCGGCGTCTCACGCATGAGCCAAGCCGAAATATCGACTACTCGCTCTCCCTGGAGAACTCCTAAATGGGGGCGTCCGTCCGAAGCACGAAATGTCAGTAAGCGCATATTACTCCTGTCTGGTAGATAATAGAACCCATTTTGAAATGGGTTCAGTACGAGGAAAAGATAAAACTTTGATTTGTCATTCTGAACGAAGTGAAGAATCACTCATGGGAGTCAGAGCCAGGGACACGGATTCTTCACTTCGTTCAGAATGACAAAGGGTAGAGGGTTCGTCCCCCTCTGGGCTTGCCTATTTTGAGACAATTTCTAGTCATTTCTGTTCAGCTTCAACCGTTCCCACTGCAGCAGGTCGCCCTCCGGCTCTATCTCCTGCATCCCGGCTTTCTCCAACACGCGGATCGAAGCAAAGTTATCGTTGAGGCAGTCTGCTATCACTCTCCGCACCCCAGGTTGCTCAAACGCCCACTCTATAATAGCCCTGGCAGCTTCAGTCGCATAGCCTTTGCCCCTGTACTCCGGTACGATGCTGTAGCCGAACTCTACATTGCCCTCCGTGTCAGGCGGCTCGATGAAGCCTATATCCCCTATGATGATATGGTCCGCCGTGTGGACTATCATCCTGATCCACTCCGCGCTTGAGGGGTCTTTTCTGCGTCCTTCCACGATCATCGGCATGATTTCGGCATAATCAGGTTGGGGCCAATTGTCAGGCACATATACGCCGAGGAGTTGGTGAATCTTGCTCCTGTTGTACAAGGTAGCCTCAGCTAACTCAAGAGTAAACGGAATGAGTGTCAGGCGTTCGGTCTGGAGGGGAGGCACAGCTGCTAGTGTCTGCCTTACCGGGCCGCGCCTATCTCGTCAACCGCTGCCTGGTTTTCCAGTGATGACACGTCGCCCAGTGGCTCGCCCAGGTAGCGCGCCCGTATTACCCGGCGCATAATCTTAGCGTTGCGGGTCTTCGGCAAATCGTTGACGAACAGCACCTTCTTGGGGGCCAGGCTCTTACCAAGTTGCGTCACGATTGCCTTGACTACCTCCTCGCGCAGACTATCTGTCGGTTCGATACCTTGCCTCAAGACCGCGAAGACCACCACGACCTCGCCTTTCAACTCGTCCGGCACACCTATCGCGGCTGCTTCTTTCACCGAAGCATGGCTGACCGCCGCCGACTCGACCTCCGCCGGACCGAGGCGCTTGCCCGCTACCTTGATTGTGTCGTCCGAGCGGCCCAGTATATACCAGTAGCCATCTTTATCCACCTGCGCCCAGTCGCCATGCACCCATATGCCAGGCACGCGAGAGAAATAGGTGTCGATGTAACGTTGTTGGTCGCCCCAGAAGCCCCGCGTCATGCCGGGCCAGGGGCTGCGTATCGCCAGTTCGCCGACCTCGCCGCGCACAGGCTCTCCCTGCTCGTTTACCACGTCTACGGCCATGCCGGGGACAGGCGCGTTGAAGGAGGCAGGCTTTATAGGCAGGAGAGGATTGCAGCAGAGAATACCACCCGAAATCTCCGTGCCGCCAGAGTAGTTGATTACAGGGCAGCGCCCGCTGCCGACCTTCTCGAAGTACCACCGCCAGGGGTCGGGGTTCCACGGCTCGCCCGTCGAGCCGAGGAACATCAGCGAAGAAAGGTCGTGCTTCTCGACCCACTCGTCGCCGTTCGCCATGAGTGCGCGGATCGCGGTCGGCGAGATCCCCAGATGCGTGATCCGGTGACGCTCTATCATCTCCCAGATGCGGTCAGGCCCTGGAAAGTCGGGCGTGCCGTCGTACATAAAGAGGGTAGCGCCGAGCATGAGCGCGCCGCTGATCGCCCACGGCCCCATCATCCAACCTATGTCGGTATACCAGAATAGTATGTCGCCCGGCTGCACGTCGAAGCAGTAGGCCATGTCCTGCGCGCCCTTGATCGGAAAGCCGCAGTGGACATGCTGTGCGCCTTTTGGTTTGCCGGTGGTGCCCGACGTGTAAATTATCATGTAAAGCTGCTCGGCGTCGGTGCGCACGGTCTCGCATTCGGGCGACTGGTCCCGCACAAGGTCTTCCCATAGGATGTCGCGTCCCTCCAGCATCGGTATTTCTCGCCCAAGCCTGCTGTGAACGATTACCTTCTCCACAGTAGGCGACATCGAGGCGGCCTCGTCGGCGACCTCTTTTATCGCCACCGGCTTGCCGCGACGCGAGAAGCCATCAGATGTGACTAGCACTTTGGCTCCGCAATCGCTCAGGCGCGAGGCAACCGAGGGGGCGGCATAACCGGAGAAGATAGGGATGAAGACCGCGCCTATCTTGCCGCACGCCAGCATCGCTATCGCCACCTCAGGCGTGAAGGGCATAAAGAGGCCAACCCTGTCGCCCGGCTCGATGCCCAGGGATCGCAGACCGTTGGCGAAGCGGCAGACTTCGGCGTGCAACTCGCCATAGGTGAGCGTGCGTGTCGTGCCCTCTTCACCCTCAAAGATTATAGCGGGACGGTCGCGCTCTTCCCCGGAGGCACGCTTATCGAGAGCGTCATGCACATAGTTATATTGCGAGCCTGTAAACCAGGTGGTCCACTCCCACCCCCGGCTTGTGTCCATGATCTGCTGGTAAGGCGTGTAGAACTCCAGTTTGAGGTCCTCTACTACGTGGTGCCAGAACCACTCCGGGGAAGAGGCGGCATGGTTGAGCAGCTCTTCAAAGTGGTCTATGTCGAGCCTATCCATGAAGGCACGAAGACGCGAGCGCTCTAAATAGAAGGGCGTGGGTCGCCAGGCAATGTCGCTTACATTCGGCCCCGCCTGCCCACATGGAATGTCGGCTGCGCCTCGAATTATGAATTTTGAATTTTGAATTTTGAATTGGCCGGTTTCTTTATAATTCATAATTCTCGAAAGGGAAGTAATTCGTAATTTCTCTACCTCTGTGCTTCCGCGCCGACTTTGTCTCGCACGGGGTGTGTCTCCTGTAACTCTTCGATTCGTAACTGCGATGTGGGATCTGGCCTGGGATTTCCCTCTTCGCTATCGCTGTTTCGTGAGGAGCGCTGCCCGACTTTGCTATTGATAAACTTCCACCACGCGCCGACAGCAGAGCTGTGCAACGCCTTGCGATCATGGATCAGGTAGACATGCTGGTTGAGCGCGAAGCCTTCGATGCGTACCGGCACGACCTGGCCGACAAAGCGTAGGGCAATCGATTGGGGCACAAGACCAACGCCCACGCCCTCGGCCACAGCACAGGCGACTGACATCGGACTTGGAAGCTCCAACACCACGCGTAGGTCCCTTGTCGTTATGCCACGCTCCTCTAATGCGTCGTTCAAGGCCCGGCGAGCGTCGCTGTGGCTCTCACCGATGCTATGCTCGATGATTAGCGGCTGCTCTTTCAGCATCGACGGCTTGATGGCCGGGGTCCAACTTTCTTCTTCTGACTTGTTGGGGCTTAATGTTCCATTAGAGTGCGGTTCTGCCCCCGCCGCGTCCTTG
The DNA here is from genome assembly GCA_039920445.1 of Chloroflexia bacterium. Taxonomy (GTDB): domain Bacteria; phylum Chloroflexota; class Chloroflexia; order QHBQ01; family JADMIH01; genus JADMIH01. The sequence continues at coordinate 1,706 of JBDSDS010000083.1, read as the reverse complement.
CTTAATTCAGCAGGCCAACTCCAGGGGTGGTTTAGCGGCACGATGAGGGTGATAGGGTCTTCGATCAGCTTGTGATGCACGAGGCCGCGTCCGCGTATCCGGCCAAGCACCAGGCCACCGTCAAGCTCCTGTGCGCGCAACGAGCCGATAAGCGGCCCCGGCTCTGTTTGCTCTACTTGAAGGGTGACATCAGGATACTTAGCTCGGAACTCCAACAGCCAGGGGTGGAAGATGTACGAGCCTGAGAGGAGAGCACATCCCAACCTGATGCGCCCGCTCACTTCCCCTCGCCTCGACATCAGCGTCAGTTCGGTCGCCTCGGAGAGATTTATCATCCGGCGAGCCGGGTCTAGAAGGTCGAACCCGGCGGCGGTTAGCTCCACCCCATGCCCTCGTCTGACGAACAGTTTCGTGCCGAGGTGGGTTTCGAGGGCGCGTATTTGCTGGCTGACGCCCGGCTGGGTCATGTGAAGGCGCGTCGCTGCCGCCGAAAAGCTTCCGGCTTCGTTCACCACAAGAAATACATGTAACTGCCACAGATTAATCACAGGCTTTACCCTTCGGGGTTATGAATACGAGTTCAAGGTTCAAGGTTCAAGGTTAGAACCCCCATACAACCTTGAACCTTAAAACTCATAATTCATTTACCGCTACCTCCGGTTTCGCACCGGCGTCTAGTTTATCGAGGCTGAACATCTCCACTGCGTTTGAGGTGGTCTGCGCCGCGAACTCCTCGAATGTGATGCCTCGAATGTTTGCTATTGCACGTGCGGTATAGGCTACATAGGCCGGTTCATTTCTACGGCCCCTGAACGGCTCAGGCGTCAGGAATGGGCAGTCGGTTTCGACTAATAGCATATCGAGCGGCACGGAGGCTGCGATACTATGCTTGTCGACTGCCTTCTTGAACGTCACTGGCCCGGCCAGCGAGATCATATATCCCAGACGAATGCATTCAACCGCATACTCCTCGTCGCCTGAGAAAGAATGCATCACACCGCGCGTGCCTTTGCCGTCTCGCCGTAATATCTCCAACACATCCTCATGCGCGTCCCGATTGTGTACTATCACCGGCAGATCAAGCTGCCTTGCCAGGTCGAGGTGCGCCCTAAACGACCTTTTTTGCTCGTCGTGCGAGACATAATGCCGGTAATAATCAAGCCCTGTCTCTCCGAGAGCCACAACTTTTCGACCGCCATGAGATCGACAAAGCCGCTCCAGTTCCGAGAGAGCCTGGTTGGTCGCCTGGTCCGCGCTGTTTGGGTGAACGCCCAGCGCCACGTACATGCCGTCGAATTGGTCGGCTATTTCTATATTTCGCTGCCAGTCCGGTGGTTCTATACCCAGGGTAATGATGCTCGACACCCCAGCCTGCCGCGCGCGGTCAACGACCTGCTGCCTGTCGTTATCGTAGTCCTCGAAGTCGAGGTGGGCGTGCGTGTCGACGAGGGTTGCGCTGGTTGTAACCGGCTCGTGCATCATGATATTGACCTGCAAATGGGGCGGTGAGGCTGTAGGGTTGCCACGGCGCAAAGGGATGTGGCGTTTATCCTATCACACTAGCTCTTTTTGCGCAATAGTTTGGAAGGCTCTATATACGTGATATTGGCGGAATTCCCGACTTTCTAAATATAGATTCTGCCCTTACTTGTTAGAGGTTTAGAGGTATTGCAAACCTTCTCTATATATCGTAAAATAAATCACAA
>JBDSDS010000082.1:0-6204 GCA_039920445.1 Chloroflexia bacterium | reverse complement strand
GGCATGACAATGTTGCTGCTCGCATAGCGCTGCGTGCGTATTTAATTGAGCACGCCAGACGCGCCAAATCCCCCCGGTCAATAAGAACGGCGGCAGGCTTGCCATCTCCCCGGCGAGAACGCCGAAGCCTCTCTGGGCGCTACATAGGAGTAAGGACGTAATAGAGGATAGGGAGCCGGCAGAAACAGGCCGCGCCTTCTATCAACCTTGATGCTAACAATAGCATGTATATCACTGCGCGTCAATAGGTTCGCAAATAATTGACGCGAATTAATCTTCTTGCCCCACAAAATTAATCTATAGCATCCGCAGACTTAATCTTTTCGTTCGATGTGCCTGCGCGCTTTGTCGCCTAAGATTGGGGCATCTGGCAGGGGTGTACGCGTCCCACTGCTTGACACGAACCCAACGAACAGGAAAAACATGAGAGGAGGAACATCCAATGGAAAAGAAGCTTACACTCGCCCGAGCGGTACTGTCTTTTTGTGCCGCCACAATACTCCTGGCCCCAGCACTGGAGTCGCAAGCGACTACCGTCACAGCCAAGTCTCCTGAGCGCGAAGCATTCCTGCGATGCATGAAGGACGCGCATGGTCGGAGCCTGGTGCCTCTGTCGGAGAATGAGTACATATCGGACTGTCCGGTGTGTGACCCGCCTCCCAACCCAGGCCCTATACCGATCATAGGCGACCCACCTAAACCTAAGCCCAAACCGACACCGCACAGCGCCTCTATCCTACCATGCATAGAATGCGAGCCGAGACCTACTGAACGGGAGCCTATGCCCTTCCCTGCTCCAATCAAGAAGGGGCCTGCGGTTGCATAGGGTCTGATCCCATAGCCTGGACCTGCGATGCCTGTATTCACTAACCACCAATTTCAACTTTCCTTCTTGCCGGGCCGTTCATGCTGAATATGATTGGTCGGCCCGGCAAGAGGAACACAACTGAAAAGGAGCCTAAAATGAAACGTTTTACTTTCTCTACCACCCTGGTAGCTTTACTTGCCCTGAGCCTGGCCTTGCAAGCCGGAACGACCTTTGCGGCAATAGAAAAATGGTACTACTTCGGCTTCGACGAGACGCTGAAGCCCTGGACCGCCGGATCTAGCGAACCTGCCGGCGACGACAATACACTAACGCTTGGATTCGACCCGGTAACAATGGAAATGAAGCCTGGTCCGAGCAACGGTTATGCCGTCTTGACCAACAATTATGGTAGCACCGTCTGGATGAAAAGCGCCTTCACGCCGGGCGCTAAGAAGCTCAGGGTTGAGTTTCTTGCCAGGAACCTGCAGGATTGCGGGGCGTGTATCCCGCTGGTGTATGCCGGTACAAGTGAGCCGCGCTATCCGAGCGATTTCGTCACAGACTACAAGAGCATCGGTGAATCGTGGCAGTACTATGGTTTTGATCTCACTGTAAAAGCCGATCAGTTGGACAACATAGCCGACAAGATTGTGATAGCTGTAGGCTTTACCAACCTCGATATCGAAGCCTATTGCCCAATCGAGCAACGGGTTGCGATTGATAACCTGCACATCACGGTTTTCGAGTAGGTACGTGATTGAATGTGTCGTTTACCCTGAGCAGAACCTGATCCAAGGTCTAGCATCCTTGGGAAGAGGATAACACCTCTCCCAGGCTCCTCTCAGACAGAGAGGGAGGCTAACACCCTCCCTCTCTGTTCTTGAGTCTAATGGGACTGTTTGAGCTACGGTGTACAGCAGAAGCATCTCAAAGATGTAGTCACTAATAGCTATAGAGTATACTTCAGATGAAACCTTTTATATTATGGAGAGTAAGATGCCCCTTTATGAATACTGGTGCCCGGAGTGCAAGAAGACGTTTGAGAAACTACGCCCTATGGAGAGCAAGCATAGCGACGTCAAGTGTGTGCGCTGCGGCTCGCCTGTGAAGAAGATGCTGTCGGTCTTCGCGGCTGTTGGACGGAGCAGCGAGGCCGAGGGCTATTTCACGGGCGGTGGCGGCGGGTGCGCCTGCGGTGGTAACTGCAGCTGCCAGAGCCGTCACTAAGCTCAGGCTAAGGGTAAGAAAAAGGGGCAAGTGTTAATGCTTGCCCCTTCTTGCATTCCTAAACCCTTCTCATAGTACGTTTGAGCTTTGACATTCCGGGAAGAATGTATTGGCTACACTCTTCGAGGTCTGCCCACGAGTTGGCGTTGTTATGATTGGCTGCTTGTTAGGGCATCGGCTGAGAGTAGGTCCAGGGGAAATCCAGGTTGCTCTTGGGTATGCGCACCCACTTGGCTTTCTCTTCAATGGCGTGGCGTATGACCTCGATCTGGAGGGAGGAGTTATCGGCCTGGAGGAGGGCTATCAGGCCGCCTTTGCGCTGGAGGGCAGGCGCGAGGGTATCGGGGTCTCCTATCGCTTCAAGGCGGTAAGGACGGGAAAGTGACTGGCGGTTGATAACCACCTGGCCCGTCTCGTCTCCTATGATGGCTGAGCGCGTGACTACCCTCACACCGTTGACGGCGATAGCCTCGGCGGAAGCGTTCCGTAGTTCATTCACCAGGTCTTGAAGCTCGAATACGCTCACTTCGCCGTCAACAAAGACGGTCACGCCCGGCCCAGTAATCTCTACCTCGCCGTTGGACACGCGTAGGTTTTGCAGGTCGCGCACCACACTGTCGTAGTTTGTGTTGCTGCCGGCGCCGCCCTGCTCGTATCTGGTAATCCCTCCGGACAACTCACTTACCTGACTGCGTAACTGGGCATTGTTGTCATAAAGTTGGCTAATGAAGGTCGCCTGGTCGCTCGCCGACGTGGGCACATCTTGCAAGGCCAGCCTTCGGGTACGAAACTGTGTCACCAGCATCACACCGAGGAGCATGCAGAGCAGTCCGATTATCAGTTGTGAGCGCAAACTGTTCATGTTAGTTGTTGGTTGATGAGCGTAGCGAATTATTGTTAGTAGGTTCTAACTAAGAACTAAGAACTAAGAACTAACAACCAACAACTCATCAAGGTGTGATCGCGTATTTGAACACTAGCGAGCCATTGTAAGCCGGGACTTGTACATCCTGGTTAAGCTCGACATTCACCGGTAGGTCGTATATTTGGGCACGTTGGTTGAACTTTGCCATCTGGGGCGAGCCTATCAGGGCAGCCCGTAGCGCTTCCGGCTCGCCAATTGCCCGCACTGCATAAGGCGGCGATAAGCGGGTGGCATTGCAGATCACGGTTGTACCGACGCAATAGAGCGAACTGTTACTCACTATTCGCTCGCCGTTCAGGGATATAGCTTCCGCGCCCGCAGCCCAGAGGGTATTGAGGATGTCGCGCAGGTCATAGTCGTGCAGGAGGTAGTTTTCCGGGTCTTCATTCTCGGGGACGGAGCGGGCGGCGCTGTCGTCGAAGGTTGCGACAATACCGGGGCCGTGGACGGCTATCATGCCTGCGGCCATGCGCTGCTCGCCTATCTGCCTGTTGATGTCCAGCAGGCTCGTCTTTTGTTCGGCTTCGACGGCTTGCGCTTCGTTGAGGCGGGCGCGCAGGTCAGCTATCTGCTCTTTGAGGTCGGCCTGCTCGGTCTCGAGCCTGCCTATGGTAGATGCCACGATCTCGCGGCCTGATTGGCGGGTCACCGGGGAAGAGGGAGTAGCGCCCGCAGCCTGAGGTTGCCATTGGGTCGAGAGGAGAAGGCCTACCGCGACGCCGCCGACTAGGAGCGCTCCGCTCAGCCAGAGGGTAGCTGGGGACGCGCTCGCGCGCAGGCGACCCAAAGGGGTGGTTGTAGGCAACGAAGAGGAAATAAGGTGCCCCACGTTGCGACCGCCAGTCCCGGTAATACGCGGTCGAAAGCCCGACATGGTGTCTCCAACTGAAAGATGCTCTACGAGTATGAAGCAGGCCACGCCCCCGCGCCAGAGGCAATGGTCCCTCCTAATATACTCTATTTGTACTACTATAGTAACGCATAGAGCAGTAGAAAGGTGTGCAATAAATAGGCCACTTATAGGAGTGAGAGATAGAAAATGCCAAAGACTTAGACAAGCCTTCGGTCATCAGCCTTGCGCCAGGCCAAATATCGGTGCGGAGAGAGTGGGATTCGAACCCACGGACCTCATCGGTCATCCGTTTTCAAGACGGACGCATTCGACCGCTCTGCCATCTCTCCACCGTAATTGTACCAGAGGGGGTAGTGAGCGTCAACGGGGGTTAGGGATTAGGGGCTAGTCGGGTTTAGCGCAGGAAGAAGCCCTCGGCCACCGGGTCGTTTGGATCGACGAACCACTGGGCGAATCCTACGATGTAGCCCTGACCCGATATTTCCGGGATTACGGCAGGCCGGTCGCCGACGGTCGTTTCTTCCAGCACCCGTCCGACAAAGTGAGTGCCTATAATGCTCTCATTGACGAATGACTGGCCTATTTTCAGCCGTCCGCGAGCGTACAACTGGGCCACCCGTCCCGCTGTGCCCGTTCCGGTAGGTGAGCGGTCGACTTCCCGGTCAGCGAAGATACAAACGTTGGCCTGGTCGGCTCCTGGCTGTGGAGGCGGCCCATCGATGATGGTGCCGTAGATGCCGCGCAATTCAGGCTCCAACGGGTGGACCACCTGTATAGCCGCTTCGACTGCGTGCTTCACTTCGTCGCCTAACTGGATCAATGCGCGGTAATCCGAGGGCCGCACCGCCAAGCCTGCCTGTGCAGCATCCAGGTAGGCATAGAACGCCCCGCCGAAGGCTATGTCTACGGTCAGCGTCCCGAAACTCGGAGTTTCTACTGACAAATCTCGCCTGTACAGGAAGGAGGGCACATTACGAAAGCGGGTACGCCCGGTCCTCTCTCCATCCCATTCGACAAAGGCTTCAACAAACCCGGCAGGGGTATCCATCCCGACGCGCGTCTCAGGCGTTGTGGCTGTCACCATACCGGTCGCAACGGCCACCGCCGCCAGGGCAATTACTCCGTGCCCACACATGGTGCTGTAGCCTTCATTGTGCATGAAAATTACTCCGAGGTTGGCTTCCGGCGTGACATGTGGTGTTATATAGCAGCCGTACATATCCGCATGGCCTCGCGGCTCGTGCATCAACGCTCGCCGCACATGGTCGAGGTGCTGTTGCGCCCACCTGCGCCGCTCAAGTATGGTCGCCCCCTGGATTGGCGGGACACCTCCGGTGACGATTCGCAACGGCTCGCCCGCAGTATGGCACTCGATCGTAGAATAGATGCGGTTGAATTGCATATGAGAGGCTCCTTCAGTACGGGTATGTATGGGCTATAATAGCCTAGCATGAAGGTACTTAGCGCGCAAGAAACAGAGGCCTTATTGCCTTATCCCGCGCTCGCCGAAGAGTTGAGAGCAGTCCTCGCTGATAAGCGTGCAGATAGGGCCAGTGCTCCACCTCGCCTGCACGTGCCCCTCGCAGGCGGAGGTGTTTTGTTGCTTATGCCTGCCTCCGACGAGATGCTGACGATCACCAAGTTAGTTACTGTGCATTCTCATAATGTAGCCCAAGGGTTGCCAAGCGTGCAAGCCGAAGTACTGGTATTCGATACGCGCACGGGACGGCGTCTACTCTGGCTTGATGGGGTCACTGTAACGGCTCGCCGCACCGCAGCCCTATCCCTGCTGGCAGCGCAAATGCTCGCGCCCAATCCCACAGGCCCTCTTTTGATAGTCGGCGCGGGAACGCAGGGCCGAACTCACATGGAGGCTATGACCCAGGGATTGGGAGTGCGGCAAGTTTATGTAACATCACGAAACCTAACACATGCTGAGAACCTTGCCGCTTATGGTCGTTCTGTAGGAGTTGACGCCCAGGCTATTTCTCGTCCGGCAGACGTGCTTGCTCGAACGCCCTTGATTGTCACCGCTACCACTAGTTCTACTCCGGTCCTCCCAGCCGAGGTACGCGCTGATGCCTTTATTGCAGCCGTAGGTGTCTTCCAGCCAGATCGTGCCGAACTGCCGCCTGATTTGGTTCGGGCGGCACAGCTCTTCGTGGATACGCTGGAAGGAGCAAGGGCGGAGGCAGGCGACTTGATCCTGGCTGGAGTCGATTGGAACCGCGTGACTCCTCTGGAAGAGGCAATCGCTCGGCCCAGGCCGTCTGACGGTCCGGTGGTCTTCAAAAGCGTAGGCCACGCCTTGTGGGACCTGGCGGCTGCTCGTCTCGTCTGGAGTCGTCTGGGAATGGGCTAATCCTGATTGACACAACACCCCCCAGTTGG
>JBDSDS010000081.1:0-6545 GCA_039920445.1 Chloroflexia bacterium | reverse complement strand
TAGTCTTTGAAGCTGTAGATGGCGTCGTAGAAGGCGGCTGTTTTAGTGAACATAGGTTATCAGGCCGGGAAGGGATTGGGCTGTGGCTGTCGCTTGATGCTCATCGAAAGACCGACAGCCACGATGCCGAGGAGGGCCGCCGAGATGAAGACTAGATGGTAGTCGCCCAGCATGTCGTGGAAGAATCCTCCAGCATAGGCTGCGAGTCCCGCACCTACCATGTGGGCGCAGAATATCCACCCGAAGATCGTGCCGACCGAGCCTCTGCCGAAGCGTTGGGCTGTGAGGTTTACGGTTGGCGGCACGGTGGCTATCCAGTCAAGGCCGTAGAGAACGGCGAATATAAGGAGACCCTGCATCTCGACGATAAAAGGGAGGGCCGCGATAGAGATGGCGCGGAAGCCGTAGTACATGCCGAGCAGCTTGCGGTTGTCGTAGCGGTCGGTCAGCCAGCCGGATGATATTGTGCCGACGATGTTCATCATGCCCATCAGGCCGACCGCGCCCGCCGCCGCCACCTCGGTGAAGCCGTGCTCGATGGCGTGGGGGATGAGATGGGTGCCGACCAGGCCGTTGGAGGTGTAGCCGCAGATGAAGAAGGAACCTGCCAGGAGCCAGAAGTCGCGGGTGCGGACTGCATCTCGCAGGGGAGTAGTGCGCGTATCCGAGTTCTGCGCGCTCAATGTAACTGCCGAACCGTCATCACCGAGGGGGCGCTGTTTCACGTCTTGAGGGCGATTACGCATGAAGACGGCAACGGGAATGATGAGTGCGATGGCAGCGATCGTCATGACGCCTATGGCACTACGCCAGCCTGAAGAAGAGGTAATGGACATCAGGCCCGGCAGGAAAATAAGCTGCCCGGCGGAGGATGCCGCGCCGAACACGCCAACCATAACGCCACGGTGAGCGTAGAACCAGCTATTGGCAACGGTCGCACCCAGGACGGTAGCCACAGCCCCCGTGCCGAGACCTGTGACAATACCCCATAGGAGATGTAACTGCCACAACTGGCTCAACATCAGAAGTGGTCCCAGGCCAAGCGCGGTAAGAGATAACCCACCGACCATCACCCCTCGCGGGCCGAAGCGGTCGATCAGCCCGCCGCCGAGGGGACCACCCAGCCCATAAGCAAACAGGCTCACCATGACAGCAAGCGAGATGCTGGCCCGGTCCCACCCGAACTCGGCTTCCAACGGCTTGATGAGGACGCCCGGAGCCGTCCGCACTCCCGCCGCCACGAGCAGCACGAAGAAGGTGACGATGGAGACTATCCAAGCGTAGTGGAGGCGGGGGCCTTTGGTATTAGATGTGTTTGGTAGTGGGTAATCCATTACACGTTATGGCTCTTACGAAATGCTGACCCTATCTATTACCATAGCCAAAATACTAACTGTCTCTCGTACTTGAAAAGTATAGCATAGCAGCCTATTTTATTAGTGCCGCCTCTATTGCTTCCTGCACGGTTGCCACAGATAGACCTTTGAGGCCGCTGGGTAACACGATCTTACGGTGGGCGGGTGGGTAGATGGCGCGCTTGAAGCCTAGCTTGGCGGCTTCCTGCAGGCGGCGGTCTAGCTGGCTGACGCTTCGTAGTTCCCCGGAGAGGCCGATCTCGCCTATGAGTACGGCTGTGGGGTCTACCTCTACTTCGCGGTAGGAAGAGGCGATGGCGGCGGCCACTGAGAGGTCGATGGCAGGCTCTGTGATTTTGAGGCCGCCTACGATGTTGACGAATATGTCCTGGTTGGAGAGGCCCATGCCGGCGCGCTTGGTCAGCACGGCTGTCAGGAGGAGGAGGCGGTTGAGGTCGATGCCGTTGGCGGTGCGCCTGGGGAGGCCGTAGGCGGTCTCTGAGGTGAGAGCTTGCACCTCCACCAGGATGGGACGTGTGCCTTCGAGAGTGACTGCCACGGATGCGCCGGATGTGCCCTTGCTCCTCTCGGCGAGGAAGGCGGCTGAGGGGTTGCTCACTTCCTGCATTCCCTCGTTGTCCATCTGGAATACGCCTACCTCGTTAGTAGAGCCGAAGCGGTTCTTCACGCCCCGTAGCAGACGGTACTGGTGGAACCTGTCGCCCTCAAGGTAGAGCACGGCATCGACCATATGCTCCAGCACGCGTGGACCTGCTATCGCGCCTTCTTTGGTGACGTGGCCGACCAGGAACATAGGGATGTTGCGCATCTTGGCGAGGCGCATCAATCGCGCAGTGCATTCCCTCACCTGGCTGACTGAGCCTGCCGCCGAGGTCAGCTCGGATAGATGCATGGTCTGTATCGAGTCGATGATGACAAGGCCGGGCTGCACTACTTCTATCTGGGCGAGCACCTGTTCGAGGTCGGTCTCGGATAGAAGCAGAAGCCTTTCTGGATTGAGATCAAGGCGGGCGGCACGTAGTTTTATCTGCTGGGGGCTTTCCTCACCGGATACGTACAGCACAGCTTTGTCGCCCCAGAGTGCAAGCTCGGCGCTCACCTGTAATAGTAGCGTAGATTTGCCAATACCGGGGTCTCCGCCTATGAGCGCCAGCGAGCCGGGAACGATACCACCACCTAGCACGCGATTGAACTCCTCACCCGGGACTATCATGCGGGTGAAGTTCTCGTTTTGTACCTGAGTGATAGGCGTCGGGCGGTTGCCTGTGCCTTCTACCCTTGCCTGGGCCGATATGGCGGGCGCTGCGGTGGTGACCATGCTCTCGACGAAGCTGTTCCACTCGCCGCAATCGGGACAGCGGCCTGACCACTTGGGCTGCTCGCTGCCGCATTGCTGGCAGACGAACATCGTGCGCGTTTTAGATTTTGGGGGCATTGTGGCTCTCTTCTAGGTGTCTCTTTAGGTACTTAAGTATAACACGATAACAGAGCATCGTTATGTCGCGAAAAAGAGCCGTTAACAAGAAAGAGGGGCGGTAATATGCCGCCCCTCAAGTACAGCGCCAGGGATTGCTACTCTTTGCCTTCGCCTCCATTACCGCTTCCGGCTCCCGCACCTGAGAGTTCAGGCTCGTGGTCTTCGACCTTTTCGGCCTTCTTGCGGCCTTTCTTGGCCGGGGCGTTGGCTTCTTCGTACTCACCTTGCGAGGAGAGCTTCAACAGCCCTTCCTCGACGGTGACGTAGACGGTGGTGTTCGGCTGGAATCGCTGTATGCTCTATTTCAAGCGGCCAAAGAGCAGTGACCGCGCATGTGCTATAATTGCTCGAGGAATATGGCAAAAGAGTCCGGGCAGACAACCGACGCAGATACACAGGCGGCAGATTACATGGCGCAGCCTGCGCCCGAAGCACCTGCTACCGAGCGTATAGCTGCGCCCGCATTGTTGCGTTCAGGCTGGGTGGCTCTCCTCTTCTTCGTGTTGATATCTGCACTGTTCACTTGGCCGCTGGTCGCCAACTTCCCTAACACTCTGCCCGACTGGGCCGACCCAGCGGATACCTCTTGGCGCATCAGTTCAATCGCCCAGCAACTGCTGAACGACCCTTTTCATCTCTACAAGACGAGGGCATTTTATCCCCTGGAGAACGGGCTCGCTCTAGATGAGTTGCTGACGGCGCAGGGGCTGCTCGGCGCACCCGTCATCTGGCTCACGGGCAACGCGCCCCTGGCGTTCAACATCCTCCACTTGCTGGGTTTCGTCCTGAGTGGATTCGCGATGTGGCTGTTGGTGCGCCATTTGACAGGCAGTGCCGTGGCAGGACTGGTAGCGGGGATGATCTTCGCCTTCTCACCCTACCACTATGGGCAATACGGCCACCTCGGGCTGATCTCACAGCAGTGGATGGTGTTCGCCCTTTACTTTCTGTTGCGATTTATCGAGGGGAGTGGGCAGACGAAGCGTCTGCTTACCCGGCGGAACATGTTCAACCTCGGCCTCTTCTCCTTCTTCTTTGCGCTGCAGGCGCTTGCCGCAGGCTATTACGCCTTTTACACAAGCATTCTGGTAGGGCTTTATCTGCTCTACTATCTCTTGTTCGGATCGGGTGCTGTGCGGCTTCTGCTTGACCGACTGAGACGCAAGCCGCGCTTTGGCGATTTCGATTGGCGATTAGTGGCTCAGCAGATGGGATTGGTGGCCCTTGCGGGTGTGGTGTCGCTGGCTATACTTCTCCCGTTCGTCCTGCCGTTCTTACAGGTGAAGAACCAGTACAGGTTCAAGCGCGATCTCAACGAGGTCAGTTACTGGAGCGCGAGGCCCTACAGCCTGCTGCGCACCACATCGTATAGCTGGCTGTACGCTCCTATCCACGAGACAAACCTGATTGAGCCGAGTCCCAGGCCGGAGGGCGAGATGTATCCGGGGGTGAGCGCCTTGCTGCTGGCATTTGCCGGGCTGCTGTGGCCCTTAAAAACCAGGAAGTGGCCATCTGCTTACGAATTACAAACCGCGAACGCACGCTGGCTCTTTGCTGCCGTTGCGCTTACCGGACTGGTATTGGGCTTCGGGCCTGTGCTCCGCCTGGACGATGAGTACGCGGTCAAGCCTACGGACATGGTGCTGCCTTACGATTGGCTTTACACAAACGTTCCCGGCTTCGACGCTTTGCGGGTGCCTCACAGGTTCGCTTTGCTATTTATGCTGGGGCTGGCGGTCTGCGCCGGATATGGGGCGGCTCGCCTGGTGCGCTGGAGTCGCGAGCGGCAGGAGGGTACGAGAAATCGCTGGCTGCTATGGCCCGCGGGGCTGGCTTTCCTTTGCGTAGCGGTGGTGAGCGTGGAATTCTACGCCTCCGGAATGCCTGTACAAGCGACCGGCACCGGAAATACAGCCCCAGCCCTGTACCGTTGGCTGTCAGGCCCCGAAGCAGATCAGGTGATAGGTAAGGACGACCTGCTGCTGGAGCTGCCGGTGGGGGAGGGGGACAGGCCGCTCAACACAAGCCCTATTTACCTGATGTACAACCTGAGCCACGGCAGGCCGATGCTCAACGGTAGCTCGAACATCGTGCCAACAGGCTACGACCGCCTTTTCTACGAGATGCGGCGCTTCCCGACGGCACCAACCCTCGACATCATAGAAGGGTTGGGCGTGAAGTTCCTGGTGGTGCATACCAGGGGTCTGATATCGGACGAAAAGAGATCTGACCTAGAGGCAGAGTCGCGTCCGGGCGGGCGGCTGGAAACAGTGATGAGTTTTCCTGACTACACCGGCGATCCACGTTTCCAGGACGTTGTATACCGTGTGAAACCGGCGCCTGAGCGCTTCGCAAAGCTGAGGGAGGCGATACCGGAGGGGGTCAGGGTATACCTCGCCGACTTCTCGACCGAGAGACGGCGGCTCTATACAACCGTGCTACCGCGCCTGATCGGGCCGAACCGCCATTATACGCTGAGGTATGGCACCATCTACGATAAGCTAGTGGCGCCCGCCGGCAGCATCAAGTACGCTAAACGCCCTGAGCTTGGTGACTACGTTGTGATGTATAAATCGGACGACCCAGGGCCCCTCGGGTTTTCTCAGGACGACAGCCTTGACATAGGGGAGAACGAGTACATTATGGTGTACCACAAGAAGGAGTAAGGGGTGGGTAGCAAACGGTATATGGCAGCGTGATAATTCCCCCTTGAGAAGGTTCCAGCCAACGCCCTCGGTCGCGGAGTTATTAGCATCTATCATCAAAGGCTTATAACGATTAGCTTTACGAATTGTTTATGGCTTCATCGCCGTGATTATAGCCGAAGTACGCGTTAACTGCTCCTGATCTAAAGTGACCAGAGGAATAGATAGCTGGTTTGCCACTGCAACGTATAGCGCGTCAGGGCCTCACAAGCCGAATGTTATTGCTATATTGGCGGTGTCATCCACGAGAGCTTGATCCATTGAGACGATTTGTAGCAAAGGCCACGTGTATAGATGCCGGATTGGATGTCAAAGTAGCATGGCCGACACAAAAGCAAAGAGGGACAGCAAACGCCATCCCTCTACTTGGTCGTGAACATTTACTTTACTCTTTGCCTTCGCCGCCGTTGCCGCTACCTGCGCCCGCGCCCGAAAGCTCAGGCTCGCGGTCTTCCTCGACCTTCTCGGCCTTCTTGCGGCCTTTCTTGGCCGGGGCGTTGGCTTCTTCGTACTCACTTTGAGAGGAGAGCTTGAGTAGTCCTTCCTCGACGGTGACGTAGACTGTGGTGTTCGGCTGGAAGCGCTGCTCCAGCATACCTTCGGCCATGGGGTCTTCGATCAGGTTCTGGATAATGCGGCGCAGTGGGCGGGCACCAAAGGTGCTGTCGTAGCCACGGTTCGCCAGCAGTTCCATTGCGTCGTCTGTGACGTTCAGCTCCATGCTCTGCTCGGTGAGCTGGTTACGCAGCCGGGTGAGCATCAGATCGGCTATCTGGCGGATATGGCCGGTGTTGAGCGAGTGGAAGACGATCACTGCGTCGAGCCTGTTGAGGAACTCGGGTCGGAACGATTTCTTTAGCTCTGCCAGCACCTTGTCCTTCATTACATCGTATTCGTGCTTGGCCCGCTTCTCCTCATCGGTGCGCACCGTGAAGCCAAGTGTGACGTCGCGGTTGATTACATCAGCGCCGACATTCGAGGTCATGA
>JBDSDS010000080.1:0-8970 GCA_039920445.1 Chloroflexia bacterium | reverse complement strand
CCTGCTTTCACTACATAGCGGCTTTGTTGGCATTTCGGATACCTGGGACATTGTGGGTGTGTTGTTGCATTCATGCCTCTATCCTCTATTCTAACTGCTTCGCTTTGCTTTTAGCCACTCCCAGGGTCCTACTATTGTTGACAGGCTCAATTAAATGGGGTATTATTCTCCATACGTATTCGGCCTATCTTGCTGCATATTTTCGCTGGGCGCACCAACAATAATGTTCTAACATTCAAGCCCCGCCACACGCGAGGCGCCACGGAGTTACCAACCCATGCCTCGTAATTTTATCCGGCCCCAATCCACTCGAACCGGCCTTGCTAGACCCGCGCTTATATTCCTGCTTCTACTTTCGGCATTGCCCATAACAGGAAGCGCCTCTGCGCGGCTCTTCTCTTCCGAGAACAGTCTAGCACGCAATATCCAGACTAGCCCTAACGGTCTCGTCATAAACGAGATTTTCTATAGCCAGACAGTTGCTGACCAATACTTCGAGCTATTCAACACCGGGCCGACTGCGATCAATCTCTCGACCTACCAGATTTACAACCGCGACGGCAGCAATAACCTATCTAATCTGTCCGATCTTGTTATCAACCCGGGCCAGTTCCGTGTTATCGGCCCAACCCAGCTAGGGACACCAACAATAGCAGGGTCGGGATTAGCGCGTACCGATTTCCTGGGCATTGTCAACACCAGCCCGACCGATACCGTCATAGATGTGGTGAACTTTGGTGGGTCGCCGAACCCGAACTGGGCCAATTACGAACGCTTTAGCTCTTACTTCTTTACCGCTAACGTCCCTCAGCTTCCGGTCGAATCAACCAGCAATACCAAGTCCTTACAGAGGTGGCCCGACGGCCAAGAAAGTGACCAGGGCACAGATTTCGCTCAGATATTTAGCTCTCCAAGCGCGCCGTCTTGCGCCGATCCTTATGAAAACGACAATACATCCTCTGAAGCAGTTAACCAGGCTGTGGGTGCTACTGTACTACACAGACTTTGCGCGGCGGGAGATCAGGACTGGGTAGCTGTCAGCATGACTAGCTCGTTTACATATACCGTAAGCACAGCAGCTCAAGGTTCCCTTGTTGATACGGTCTTACGACTGTATGACTCATCTAATACCCTGATTGTGGAAGATGACAACTCGACCAGCCGGAGCAGTACCATCAGTTTCCGCCCTACAAGCTCAGGAAGCTTTCGAGTGCAGGTCACTCAGAAAAATGGCGCGGGGAATAGTGGGCCAAACTTTCTTTACACATTATCAATCACTGCCACATCGTCGAACACGCCAACGCCTACTACTCCAACTCCTGCCGGCTGTCAGGACGCCTACGAGCCGGACAACGGACTAACAACGGCGCGCGGGATTGAGCTTAACAGCGAGCAAACGCACGTCTTGTGTCCGGCGGGAGATCAGGATTGGGTGGTATTCGCTGCGACTGCAAACAAGATATACACGATGTACACGAAAGACCTCGCGCTACCTGTCGATACCTTAATTACGCTTTACGACTCGCGGGGCAACAGGCTCGCCGAGAACGACGATTTCGCGCCCGGCCAGGGGCTTGAATCTCAGATCAACTATAGCTTCAGTAGCGCGGGTACTTATTACCTCCGCATCCGGGATGCCCGCGGAGGCGGAGGCACAGGGTATTCATATACGGTGGGCGTGTCATCCGAAGGGGCGCTTCCGCCGACCGTAACCACGACGCGCACACCGACCATCAATCCTAATGCCACGGCGACATCCGGCCCTTGCTACGACCAGTACGAGCCGGACGGCGTACCTGAAACCGCTCGCGCGATCCTTATTGGCGCCACACAGCGTCACAGCATCTGCCCTGCCGTTGATGCCGACTGGGTCCGCTTCTACGCTCGTGCTGGCAAAGTGTACACGGTCCGTACCAGCAACCTGGGCATCGGCCTTGATACTTATATGTACATCTTCGACACCGATGGGCGAGGCATCCTCGCGCAAAACGACGATGGCGGCGAGGGAGTCGCTTCCCGTATCGACTTTTACCCCGTTAGGGACGATTGGTATTACGTTCAGGTAAAGAACGCGGGCGACATCGGAGGCTCAGACCAAACCTACGAATTAGCCCTCATTGTAGCCCCCGGCGCGCCGCAGCCACCGTCGACCGCAACCGCTGGCGGCCCACCCCCTAGTCAGGCCACCGGCACGGTTGTACGCCAACCCACTACGGTTGTGCAACCCACTACGCCACCCCAGTCGACGCCTACACAGGGTATTGTTCCGCCGACGCCCGCTGCAGCAAGACCAACGTTGCCGCTTCCGGTAGGTACAGCCGCATCTGAAGTTACTAAAGTTCCGACTGTCGCATCGACTACGGTCGCTACACCGCCCGCTCAGCCAACATCAGGCGCATCCGAGCCGACCGTGTTTGTGCCCGGTGTTCCCATAACAGGGGCACGTTCCCCTGAGGAAGTTCAAGCGCAGAAAAAAGAGCAGGTTGCAGCCCCCGCCCCTCCGAAAGCTCCCATTACTCAGGCGCCGATGCTGTTCCGTGTATATTACGACCGCAACGGCACCGACACGTACGATGTCGGAGAAGGAATACGTGGTCTGGAGATACTCTTCTTGAGCAGGGACGCCGGACTTGGACTGACAGGTTCGATGAAGACGTCTGATACAGGCACAGGTAAGCTCACGCTGCCGGTCATGGATCAGCAGGTTTATATCCCGTATCTCGGCATCAATGTTGCTTTGACTAAGTTCCCAGAACGAGAATTGCACTCCCTGTGGCTGCCCGCTGTGCAGTTGCCTGAGAGGGTTCCTTAACGTAATTTTGAATTTTGAATTACTAGTGTCATAATAATAGGACTTACGCAATTTACGCTTGAATAGTGCCCAATCTTGCGCCTAAATCACGCTTGGCTGCGTAAGTCCTAAATAATTCATAATTCATAATTTGAGCGGAGCGAAGCGACCAATGGATCACAACGACGTTAAAACACATTCCCGCGATGAGCAGGCAGATGGGCCTCCTGATCACGCCGCATCTGGGGACGTATCGACCACCGGGGTATCTTCGAACGATATACAAGATACGGGTGGTCATGGCGCACACGATGACTCTGGGGTCGACAGCGGACACGGAGGCCAGGGCGGACATGGTGATGATGCAGCCGAAGTGTCGACCCTTGTTCCTACAAACTGGAAGCAGTTGATCCTACCTGCTTTGATCCTATTGCTGGTTGGTATCCTTGTGGCAGGACCGCTCTTTGGTGCGTTCGCTACCCGACCGACAAGTCCAGAGCAAAACTCGGTCCCAGGACAAGCGACCGCGACACCTGGGCATGAGGGGAGCGCGCCAGCCACCGATACAGCCGTCTCGCCACAGGCCGCATCCAGCGCAGAACCAATATTACCCAACAATACTGCCACTTCGCTTGCTTTGAATCCAGGTTCCATAGCAACACGCACGGCAGTTGCGATAGCGGGCGAGCAGGGTGAGGTTGCGCGATTGCCCGTGCAGTTAGAGTTCGGCGGCGCAAGCTTCATCGTGAAGCCGGGTAGCAACCTGCTTCCGGACTGGAAGCCTCCCCAGGACCTCGGTATAGCGACCTGGATCGAAGGCACTGTCGCCAACCATATCATGTATGTGCCATACAATAACGAAAACGCAGCGTTGTTCCAGGCTGTGAAACAGGGAGCAACTATTCATGTGACGATGAATACTGGACAGGTCTATGTCTTCGCTGTCACCCGCTCCGAGCGTGCCGCAAATGGTCCAGCCACCTCGGATGGTCAGTTCACGGTAACGACCGCTATGCGCCAGGACCATGCCGGTGTAACCCTTTTCCTCATTGGTGACCCCGCCGACGATAGGGCCGTTGTGCAGGCCGACTTTACCGGCACTATCCAATAACCCCTTCGGGAATTATGAATTTTGAATTTTGAATTGTTTATTTGCCTTTTAATTCAAAACTCATAATTCCCGAAGGGGTGCAGAGTCACTTTACAAAGAGGCAATTCAAAATTCATAATTCAAAATTCATAATTCAAATTGGCGAGACGCTTATGTTCCTCGGAGATCATACGTCGCCCGACGCAGAAGGTTACATGCGCGTCGTTCGTGAAGTTCTTGCGCGCTTTCACCCCACACTTCAGCCCAATCTAATCAGCACAGGCTCCAGCGAGCAAACGGCGCGCGCGCTCAACTCGGACGCCCTGCTCAACCTACTACAGTCCTCCAAACCCGATTGGCTGATAATAGGGATTGGCCTTGCCGATGCGCTCAGAGAGCCGCTCTTGGCCCCCTTGGTTGAGCAATACAAGATCGAGATTGAGGCGGACCCGGTAGCCGACACGACTTTTGGACTCGATCAGAAAACGAACGGAAGCGTTCCTGGTGGTAAAAAGGTAGAATCATACCGCCTTTCGCGCATCGAATTGTTCCAGACCAATCTAAGTGAAGCGGTTGTTCGGCTCCACAGCGCGGGCATCCGACCGGTGCTGCTCACTACCGTACTTGTAGGGCAGGACCCCGCTTATCCATTGAATAGTATCTTGAAGAGTTACAACAGGTCTATACGCGACGTTGCGCGCCGCCACGACATCCCTATGGTAGACATCGAGCGCGCTTTTGGAGACTTGTTCTCGCGGGCGGGACAATATAAGCAGAAAGTCTCCCTTGCAGGGTACAGAGGTGAAATTAGCCCGCAGGGTGAGGCATTGTTGGCCCGAACTTTTCTGCAAGCTTTCGACTTGCTCCCGTATCCAGGCTACCGACCATTACGGTAGGTGGCTTCCTCCGGGGCTTCTTCCCTCCAATACCTGATCCCTAACCCCTTAGCCACAGATAAACAAGAACCCCGATGGTAATGAGCATGATAATTGTGCCCCAGGGAATGCTGGCGAGGGCGGACTGGCGTGGGCGTACCCCACCTGTTGAATCACGGCCCAACAAATAGGGCACGTCTGCAACAACAGTATTTGGCCGGAAAAGTAGGGATGCCTTCAATCGAAGCGCACTCTGGTTGTGCAGCAAGTACTCCCAGGGCTTCGCAGGGATGGTCTCAGGCAGAACGATAGTAATAGTATCGTCACGTGATTGCGCATCAAGGGCGTCTATATAAGCAAGAAGCGGGCCGATTAGCGAGCGATATGGGGACTCTATGATGACAAGGTTTATGCCGCTATCGCGATAGTGCAGGTTCCACTCGTCGCTGAACCTCTGTGCTTCATCGGGGTCCTCGCCCTCGCTGATATGCACGGCTGTTACGTTCTTGGAAAGCGACCGCGCGTAGGCGAGAGCGCTCATTGATACAACGTTTAGCGACGCCACAGGCACAATAAAAGTGTGTTTATAAGTTCGCGGTAGCGTCGGTAGAGGGGCCGCATCTATCTCAGCCTCTACGCGCATGTAGTGCCTGTTGATAGTGAGAAATAGGCCCATCAGGATTGGTATGAGGACAATCACCAGCCAGGTCCCCTGGTCCAGTTTGGTGATTGTCGCCACCAGAAAGACCGTGAGTGTAACTACTGCTCCGACCCCGTTCATTATCATATTGCGCCACCAACCAGGGGGTCGTGTTCGCCACCAGCGCGCTACCATGCCGGCCTGCGAAAAAGTAAATGCGCCCATGACGCCGATTGCATAGAGAGGGATCAAGGCTGAAGTGTCGCCGTCGAATATGACGATGAGTATGCACGCAAGCGCCGCCAGGGTAACAATTCCCCAGGAAAAGGCTAACTTATCGCCTCTGAATGCGTACTGCCGAGGCATGAACTTGTCGCGGGCCATAAAATAGGACAGGCGCGGAAAGTCGGCAAAGGCAGTGTTGGCTGCCAGGACCAGTATAAGGGCGGTAGCGACCTGAATGAAGAACCAGAGCGGGTGCGCCCCAAACATGGTCGGGAGGATAAAGCGGGCAAGTTGCGATACAACTGTCTCACTCTCGCTTGGAATTACTCCTACTGCCCAGGCAAGATAGGTGATACCCGCGAACATGGCTATCGAGATAACAGCCATCCAAACGAGCGTGGTACGAGCATTCTTCGCCTCTGGAGGCTTGAAGGCCGGGACGCCGTCGGCAATCGCTTCAACGCCGGTTAGCGCCGCCGAGCCTTGCGTGAACGCCCGCAAGAGGAGCAGAATACCAACATTCTGGACTGCTTCTCCTGTAACATCGTGTGACTCGGCGGGCGCGACATAGCCGATATCACCGCCTACACCGAGCAGCACCCTCATAAGGCCGTAAATTATCAAGCCCAGAATGCCAATTATGAAAAGATAAGTAGGCACGGCAAATACATTGCCTGCTTCCCTCAAACCCCTTAAGTTGACAACAGTAACAAAGATAATAACGACCACGGCCAGTTCCACCCTGATGCCGCGAAGGTCAGGAAATATCGAGTAAAGAGCCGCAACGCCGGCTGCCACGCTCACAGCGACTGTCAGTATGTAGCCTATCAAAATAGACGCTGCCGCCGCGAGACCTGGGAGAGTGCCGAGGTTATCCTTAGCCACGATGTAGGTACCGCCACCGCGCGGATAGGCTGCTATCGTCTGACGGTACGACGCGACCACAATAACCATTAGTACGATAACGGCAAATGCCAATGGCAACGCGTACCAAAGCGCAGCTGTCCCGGCGAGTATTAGTATTCGCAGGATTTCTTCGGTCGCATAGGCCACCGAGGAGAGTGCATCCGAAGACAGGATGGCGAGCGCCTTGACGTTCGTCAACCGCTCATGCATGGAGTGCTCTGAACTAATCGGCGCGCCAAGAAGAGTACGCTTGAGCCGGTTGAAGGCGCGACCAAACCGGCTGCGCGCGACATCGCTGTCCAAAGATGCGCTCAGGACATTCGGCCTCAGGCGTTTGAACGGTCCTGCGTTGCGGCTATACTTGATGAACCGATCCCCGGGCCGGCTGCCCTTGATCAGTTCTTCGCCACGAAGGTCATGCCGTACAGTATGGCTAACGCCGCCAGGCTCATCTTCAGAGGTAGCACTGCTTGGTGTAGAACCGATACCCGCAAATTCCTCAGTAGATTGCCGGGACTGTGGTTTATCTAACTCGGCACGTCCCAGCCGTTCTGCCTTGTCTTTTGCTTCGCGTTCGGCTGGAAGGCCCTTTTCTTCAGACCCCTGCATATCACACCTTGCCCCTTCGGGAACTATGAATCAAGAATTACGAATGGTCACCAGTCACTAATTCTACCGCTTTACCACGTTACTCAATACAAACATTACATTGGCCGGCCGTTCCGCGAGGCGGCGCATGAAATAGGAGTACCACTCTTTGCCATATGGTACGTAGACGCGCGTGTTGTAACCCTGCTGCACTAGATCGGTTTGGATTTCCCGTCGCACACCGTACAACATCTGAAACTCGAACTTCTCTGGCGCAATCCCACGCGCCGCCGCAAACTTCTTGGTGTACTCAATCAACCGGCTATCATGCGTTGCAATACCAGGATAGTTCCCCTCGGTCAGCAAGAGCCTTGTCAGTCTCGCATAGTTGGCGTCGACATCCGATTTCTTAGGATAGGCTACCTCTTCAGACTCGTTGTACGCGCCCTTGCAGAGCCGCACGCGCGCCCCAAGATCATTCATCTCGTGAACGTCGCGCTCTGTCCTGTAGAGATATGACTGTAGCACGACACCCACATTTCTATAGCCAGCTTCATGCCACAGCCTTCGGAACATGTCAAGCGTTCGGTCTGTATACGACGAGCTTTCCATATCGAGCCGCACGAAATTATTTAGCTCTTTTGCTCGTTCGCAAATCCGGCAGACATTACGGAAGCATACTTCCTCATCAACATCCAGACCCATCTGCGTCAATTTAAGCGACACATTCGAGTCGATTCCTGTCGAGACAATCTTGTCCAGAATCTGAATATAAGAATCGGCTGCCGCGTTTGCAGCTTCTACGCTATTGACGTTCTCGCCCAGTTGATCGAAAGTGGCCTTGATGCCCATCTTGTTCAGATCAGCAATTGCTCTACTGGCCTGAGCCAGCGTCTCACCCGCTACAAAGCGAAGGGCGAACCGGCGTGCTGCACGATTATGCAAAGCGACATTTTGTAGCTCGCGGCTATTGGACATAGAGAGAAATGCTTGTCTGAGCACGTTGTAACTCCTCCTTGAGTTAAACACAACAACGCCCGGCCACAACTATATGGCCGGGCGCCGGTTACTGTTACGGTCCAGGTGTAGCAGTCGAGAGACCAGTGTCCTTGTCAGTCCAGATGGTATCTGGGAAGGCTTCGTAACAGCCTTCGCAGAACTCTCCCACCCCGGCCCCGACCACCTCAATCTGCTTACTCTCACCATATTTCAGGTCGATGACATTGCCGATAGCACTGCCTACCAGTGCGCGAGCGTTGTCTGTAGACGGCTTGTCGTAGAAGAAGACCTTGACGCTGCCATTATTCAGGTTAGCGGGTTCAGGCACGGGGGTAGGCGCGTTGGGGGTAGTGGTACCCTGGGTATTGCCAGGCACTTTCACGTTGTTAGTGACGCGCATCTTGACGAAAACCTGATCGCCCTCGCGCCGTGGCGCCCCTACAATCTCAACTGCTAGCCCGTTTACACTCGGCGAGATAGGGGTTGGAACAACGCTCGGTGTTGTGCTTCGTGGGGGCCAGAAACCGCCTATTACCGCGAACATCGCACCCAGGGAGAGAACTGTTAAAACTACTGCTATGATGATTGCTGTGGGGCTAATACCACGCCGTTTCCTGGCTCGTCTGGGCGTGACTACCTCAACGTCTTTAGCGCCGCGCTCTGCGGCGCCACGGGGCGCTATCTGCAAGGCTCAACCTCCTGTGGAGAAGACCCAATCATCGAGTATTTCCGTGGGCGTACTACTTCGCGCATTCTTTACAAACAGGCCGCGAGCAACCAACACACCCAACGATGACTATTATAGCACCGTAACATGTAGCGAACAAGCAGAATCTCCCCGGCAACGTCACCTCTC
>JBDSDS010000079.1:0-5212 GCA_039920445.1 Chloroflexia bacterium | reverse complement strand
CAGACACGTAGGTTCCATGTGAAAATCCATCTTGCCAGAGAGCCAGGAGAAATCGGAGGCATAACCGTACAGAGGGTATCGCCCAGTCGCATAGCCATTCTGCTGGAGCATCTGCTTTCCGGATATGCCTGACTGCACCTCTACATTTACCCGTGTTTGTACCGCTGTCGGTGTTTGTGCCTGTACCTCAGTTACCTTTTCTTCATTTTTCGGAGGGTTAGCTTGACTAGTGAAGAGAGCATGTTCAAAGTACTGTATACTCTGATATTTCAACTGCTTATTGTCAGGATCTGCGCTGGTTACCTCGACAAACTCTTCGGTAAGTGGATAGCCAAACTGACTAGCTTCGCCATTGTTCTTCCAATACTCTAGGAATGTCCCACGTATGGCATGTCCTGTCGATGCAAACCACTCGTGTCCGTTTCCATGTTCCTTTGGTTCCGCTACAGGATCAGTAAGCAAGATCGGGACAGCAGGAGTAGGCGTCGGTAGCGGTGTAAATGTAGGATATGGTGTAAATGTAGGTGGTGGAGGTGGGAGTGTCGGCGGTAGCGTAGGCGCAGGTGTGGGTATGATGGGAGCAGTTTGTTCAGGATGTGGCAGGGGCGGTGGGATTGTTGGTTGTTCGGTTGGGAGGAGTGGAGGCGTAGGAGAATTGGAATCAAATTGTGGGGTCTGAGACTGGTTCGACGAAGATGGGGCGACACCCGTGACGCCACCACAACCACCTAGCGCAGAGCCAGTCAACAGCGTTAATAGCAACGCAGCAAACGTCATGGCCACAATTCGGCCTGAGTGGGGAATCTTTTGATTAGCAAATAGCATTGCGCTCCCCTGTCTAACATCTACCCTGGACTTGTAGACGCAAGTTTACTCTATCCTCCTCATGTGCGGGAAGAGGATCACATCCCGGATAGAGTACTTATCGGTCAGCACCATAGCCAGGCGGTCTACTCCGACGCCCATGCCGCCTGTGGGGGGCATGCCGACCATGAGGGCCGTCACGTAGTCTAGGTCCTTCTGGTGGGCATCTTCGTCCCCTTCCTCTCCGGCGGCTACCTGCTCTCGGAAGCGCTCGTACTGGTCGAGTGGGTCGTTCAATTCGCTGAAGGCGTTGCCAAGCTCGAACGTGGCCGCGAAAGCCTCGAACCGCTCAACGGCCTGACCGTCGCCCGGCTTGCGCTTGGCAAGGGGCGAAAGCTCCACCGGATAGTCAACAAGAAAAGCAGGCTGTACCAGTAGTGGCTCGATGAAATGCCCCTGTAGCTCATCGAGCACCTTTGCTCGGCTCGCCCCACTCTCTACATCTACGCCCTTATCGCGGGCTACCTGTAGAAGCGATGCGGCGTCAGGGTACTGTGCGATGTCTATACCAGACTTCTCTAATAGAGTGCCTCGCCAATCAACACGCGGCCAGGGCGGTGTGAAATCGAGCATCTCTCCCTGGTATTGGAGGGTGTAGCCGCCGTGTATATCCTGCACTATCTCGGAGATCATCTCTTCGAGGAGCGTCATCATGCTGTGGTAGTCGCCGTATGCCTGGTATAGCTCCAGCATGGTGAACTCAGGGTTGTGGGTGATGTCTATCCCCTCGTTGCGGAAGTCGTGGCCTATCTCGTACACCCGCTCGAAGCCTCCAACGATCAATCTCTTCAGGTAAAGCTCGTCCGCTATTCGTAGATAGAGATCCTGGTCGAGGGCGTTGTGGTGGGTCACGAAAGGTCGAGCAGTTGCGCCGCCGTAAAGCGGTTGCAGGATAGGCGTTTCTACCTCAAGGAAGCCGCGAGCATCCAGGAAGCGGCGCATATGCGATACAAGCTTGCTGCGGACGCGGAAAGTCTCGCGCACCTCCTCGTTCGCAACTAGGTCCAGGTAACGCTGGCGGTAGCGCGTCTCTACGTCCGACAGACCGTGGTACTTCTCCGGCAGAGGGTGAAGCGACTTCGCCAGAAGGTGGTACTTCTCGACGTGTAAAGTAACCTCGCCCGTGCGGGTGCGGAACATATAGCCTTCTGCCTGGATGAAATCGCCGAGGTCGAGGAAACTGTTTACCGCTTCGTAATCCCATGGCTTCTCTTGCAGGTCGTTCACACGGAAGAAAAGCTGCAAACGGCCCGACTCGTCCTCCAGGTGGGAGAATGTTACTTTGCCGCCGGGCCTCTTAAGGCGTAGTCTTCCGACTACCATAACCTGGGGCGGTTGAGTTGGTTCAGACTGTTCGCCTTCTGCTTCCTGCTCGCTGCCTACCGCCGCCTGAGCCGCTTCCCACTCCTCAAATACGGCAGTAGCCCCGGAGGCTGTGTGGCTGCGGTGCGAGCGGGGTGGGTATGGGTCGATGCCAGCCGCGCGAAGCTCGTTCAGCTTGGCGAGACGTTGCCTCTGCTGGTCGCCCAGGTCTAATTCGGCGGCGTAATCGCGCCCCTTGTCTTCACTTTGGGTCTCTTCTGTCGTCACAGTATCATGCCTCCAAGTTTCCCTTCCCTTGCCCTTTTCGGGCGGGAGTTTGATTCACGCGTCTTTCAGGTGGGGCGCATTTGGTTATAACCTATTGCATCCGTCCATTCAACACAGGCCATTGCATAACAAAAGAACCGGCCCGTGGGCCGGTTCAATAGAAGTTGAAGGACCGTTGGGGAGCGTCAGTTACCCGACTTTAAGGATGGTAAACTCTTCCATGCCGCCGGGCGCGTTGACCCGCACGGTCTCGCCCTTCTTGCGGCCCATGAGCGCCTGGCCGACCGGCGACTCGTTAGAGATACGCGATAGGCGTGGACTGGCCTCCGCCGAGCCGACTATCATCCAATCGTAGGTATCGCCGTCAGCATCGCGGATCTTCACCTTCGAGCCGAGGCCGATGGTGTCGCCCTTGGGACCCTCGATAAGCTGGGCGTGCTGGATGCGGTATTCGAGCGTGCGAATGCGGCCTTCGAGCCAGGCTTGCTCGTTCTTGGCGTCTTCGTATTCGCCGCTCTCGCTGATATCGCCATCGAGCTTGGCTTGCTGGATACGGTCGGCCACCTCTGGCCGTCGGACCTCCAGCAGATGATTTAGTTCTTCTTCAAGTAAAGTTTTCCCCTCTGCGGTGAGAGGTACAGGCTTATCTAGTGCCATGATAGTTTCCCTTTGTTAGTCCCGTTCCAGGACTATTCAATAGAAAAAACTGAGAAGGGCGGGCATACATGTGCCGGACGCTCTCAGCTTTGTGTTCTATGATTAAAGTTGTGCGCTGATTATACGATAAAAGGCGCTCCTATGCAAGATATTGCACATCCCCTATTGGTACTAACGTTCTTCTAGCATAAAAGGTTCAACCCACTTAGGGAAATTACGAATTACAAATTACGAATTACGGGTTCACCGCAGAGAGCGCAGAGAGCACAGAGATTCTTATTGTCAGGACTTTCGCTTGTGACGCTCAAATCAAGCTTCAATTAGGCGTAAATTAGGCGTAAATTAGGCACTGCAAGCGAAAGTCCTAATTGTTTTGAATTACGAATTACGAATTACGATAGTTCGCTACGCTCATAACGGCAAGACGCCAAGAGTTTTATTGTTTTGTATCTGATAGCTAATTCGTAATTTCACGGCGCGGTCCGAGTGCCGGGTCCCGTATCGGTCGTTCGCCTATCCTGTCGGCTGAACCTGTCGCCAATAATAACGTACTTGAACGGCTTGCCAAGTAAAACCATTACCGCTCCGGTAACACCGTAAAGGATCGTCCCCACGAACCAGATAATCCCCATCGTTACCCCAAATAGCGTTACCCAGCTTGTGCCCCAGTCCTCTCTGCCCTGGAAGACCTGTAAGATCGAGAAGCCGCCGCTGAAGAGTACGACGATAAGCAGCACGAAATTGATCAGCAGCACCGAGCATTGATAACACCCGGCCTGCTCCGAGTGGAAGCGCACGTGGGGCGACCTCCTGGAATATAGCCAGATCACGCCTGAGATAAGCAATGATACAAGCAGTCCGATCCCGAAGATGCCGAATGCGATAGCGCCATGCGCGACTGCGGCTAGCACTCGCTCGGCGCTGCGGTCAACCGCCTGGCTTGCCCTGGCAGGTAGCGGGGCGTGCTGTTCAGGTGGGGCTTCGTAAGGTGGGTAGTTCATTCCAACGTCCCTGCACTCCAATTACGAATTAGAGGGAGCTATTCAATTCGTAATTCGTAATTCCCGAAGGGGAAGTAATTCCCATGATAGTATGGATTAATATAGCACAAAACTCGCTATTGCATTCACGCGTGGGATGTGGTAAACTTACTACGGTTGAAGTTGGCGAGACATTCGGACAGTAAGGTATTCCCGCATTCCCTCCCCATTAGACGCGTGAACGCCCTCAGGACAGCTTACGAGCCAGACATCACCAGTAAGAGTTTAGGTTTTTTTCATTTTGAAAGGGAAAATACACACAAATGGCAGATAAATCATTGACGTGCCGCGATTGCGGTAACACGTTCACATTCACGGAGGGCGAGCAAGCCTTCTACATGCAGAAAGGCTTTAGCGAGCCTATTCGTTGTAACGATTGCCGACAGGCCAAGCGAGCGCAAGGTCGCGGCGGTGGTGGTGGCGGCGGTTATGGCGACAGCTACGGTGGCGGCAGCTACGGTGGTGGCGGCGGTGGTTACAGCGGTGGCGGCGGTGGCGGCGGCTATGGTCGCAGCGAGCGCACGATGACCCAGGTAGTATGCGCCAGTTGCGGCAAGGACACGGAAGTGCCCTTCGTACCGCGTGGTGATCGCCCGGTTTACTGCTCAGACTGCTACACGCAGCAGAGCGGTGGCAGCGGCGGCGGAAGCCGCGGCGGCGGGCGCGACCGCTACTAGTCTCCTAATCGGGGAGGGACTTGGTAACTAGATAGCTAAGGGGCCGAGAGCGAAAGTTCTCGGCCTTTTTGATTCCCTACCCCTTCGGAAATTATGAGTTACGAGTTACTAACTGGTTAGCTAATTCATAACTCATAATTCATAATTCGTACTGTCCAGTTCCCCCGACAACCATTCGCTCAGGTCATAGAAGCTTTCCTCGCTGATCGTATGGCCGACCGGATATTCCTGGTAGGTGAGCCTGGCGTTATGCTCGGTCAGGTACTCGGCGGCGTCGCGGCCATAGGTCACCGGGATAACATCATCGTATTTGCCATGCGCCACAAAGAAGGGCTTGCCTTGAAGACTATCGGGATTTGCCTCCGGCACGGCGCTGGTAGGCAC
>JBDSDS010000078.1:0-15895 GCA_039920445.1 Chloroflexia bacterium | reverse complement strand
TCAGGGCTATCGCATCGGGAGGTGGCCCAATCCAGATGAGATCGGCGGCGATTACTTGGGCTGCGAATTGCGCGTTCTCGGACAGGAATCCGTAGCCTGGATGAATGGAATCACAGTCGGAGGCAAGCGCGATCTCGATAATCTGGTCACCTCTCAGGTAACTCTCAGAGGCCGGCGATCCGCCGAGGAAATGCGCCTCGTTACCGCAGCGGACGTGGAGGGCTTCACGGTCCGCATCGGAGTAAACCATCACGGACACGATACCCAGTTCGCGGCAGGCACGGGCGACGCGTACTGCTATCTCCCCACGGTTGGCGATCAGTACTTTCCGCAACATTAGATCGACCACTCCGGTTGGCGTTTTTCGAGAAAGGCTCGTAACCCTTCCTGACCTTCTGTGCTGGTTCGTAGCTCTGCTATTGCTTCAGTTGTAGTCTGGCGCGCGTCTTCCGGCGATAGGGAGGGCACCCGGGCTATTAGCTGCTTTGCGCGTGTGATAGCCAACGGCGAGCTCGACAGAATCTCCTTTACGACGCGGCCAACCTCCTCGCCCAGCATATCAAGGGCAACCACACGATGCACGAGTCCTATTTGCATGGCCCGCGCTGCGTCGAAGCGTTCTGCTGTAAGGAATAATGAACGCGCATGACTCTGCCCAATCTTTCTCAATACGAATGGCGATATGACGGCGGGCGCGATGCCCAGCTTGGCCTCGGAGAACGCGAAACGGGCGCCGTCTTCCGCGATAACGATATCAGACACGGCAGTGAGTCCTGCGCCTCCACCCAAAGCGGCCCCATGAACGCGGCAGACTACGGGTGCAGGGCACCTGTCGATTATGGCGAACATCTCTGCCATGCGCGTTGCGTCCGCTATATTCTCCTCACGGGTGAAGTTGAGACTTTCACGCATCCAGTTGATGTCCGCGCCCGCGCAGAACGAACGGCCCGATCCAGACAGCACAACCGCGCGCACTGTGCCTGGTGTTTGGCCTTCAATGGCCTGGAATGCATGGTGTAACTCTTCAATCAGTTTCCGATTGAACGCATTATGGACATCGGGTCTATCGAGCCTGACGTGAGTTACCCCACTGTCATTCCATACCTTTAGATGTTCAAATTGGTGATGCATCATGATGGCTACATCCTGAATACGCCGAAATGCGTGTCCGGTATCGGCGCGTTCATAGCAGCAGAGATGCCCAGGCCGAGGACCATACGCGTGTCAACAGGATCGATGATGCCGTCGTCCCAGAGTCGGGCTGTCGAATAATACGGGCTGCCCTCCGCCTCGTATTTTTCAAGCACCGGATCCATGAAATCCGCGCGCTCTTCGGGCGTCATATCCCTCCCAGATGCACGCAGGTTTTCGAGGCGAACAGTCAACAAGACGTTGGCTGCTTGCTGCCCGCCCATCACCGAGATGCGCGCGTTTGGCCACATCCATAACTGCCTGGGACCGTAAGCACGTCCGCACATCGCATAATTTCCTGCGCCGAACGAGCCGCCAGTAATGATAGTGAACTTGGGCACACGCGCGTTAGCCACAGCCGTTACCATCTTCGCGCCGTCTTTGGCGATGCCCTTGTTTTCGTACTCCCGTCCCACCATGAATCCAGTGATGTTTTGCAGAAAGACAAGCGGGGCTTTTCTTTGGGCGCATAACTCGATGAAATGCGCTCCTTTCAGGGCGCTCTCGGAAAAGAGGATCCCGTTACTGGCGACGATGCCGACAGGGTAGCCCTGTATGCGCGCAAAACCGCACACCAGTGTCGCTCCATAAAGCGCCTTGAACTCGTGAAAGTGTGAGCCATCCACAATGCGCGCAATTATCTCATGCACGTCGTATGGACGCTTGGTGTCGCTTTCCACGATACCGTAGATCTCAGCAGGGTCGTATTTCGGTTCTTCCGTTGGAAGGACTTCCCAGGGCAACGACTTGCTTCGGAATAGACTGCCGATAATGTCGCGTGTGATCGCAAGCGCGTGCTCATCATCAACCGCAAGGTGATCAGTGACTCCACTGATGCGGCTGTGTACATCCGCCCCGCCCAATTCTTCTGCCGTGACTACTTCGCCTGTGGCTGCCTTGACCAGAGGAGGGCCTCCCAGGAAGATGGTACCATTTCCCTTTACAATAACTGACTCGTCGGACATAGCAGGCACATATGCGCCGCCCGCCGTGCATGACCCCATGACGACCGCCACTTGAGGGATGCCCAGGGATGACATGGTTGCCTGGTTGTAGAATATCCGACCGAAGTCGTCCTTGTCAGGGAAGACTTCGTCCTGCAATGGCAAGAATGCGCCCCCTGAATCAACCAGATAGACACAGGGGAGGTGATTATCGAGGGCGATTTCCTGAGCGCGTAGGTGCTTCTTGACGGTAATCGGGTAGTACGTGCCGCCTTTCACGGTGGCGTCGTTTGCCACGATAACGCACTCCTGACCCCGAATAAGCCCAATGCCCGTCACGATTCCGGCTGCGGGCGCATCTCTGTCGTACATTTCCCACGCTGCCAGGGCAGAAAACTCAAGGAATGGGCTGCCATTGTCCAGCAAAAGGTCTATTCGTTCGCGGGCTAGCATCTTATTTCGTGAGTGATGCCTAGCCACTGCGTCCGGCCCCCCGCCGATGCGCACGACATCGAGTCGCCGGTTCAAATCGGCGACCAGCGATTTCATTGCCGCATAGTTACTACGGTACTGCTCTGAAGTTGTCTGGACATGAGTGGGAATTAGGGGCATATGTTTTCGCTGAGATGCTCCACTATAGTTAACCTCCGGCTGCTATCCAACCGAAGGTTAACGAATCGACAGGGGGCAGGTTGAATGTTGTAGCCCGATGAGTATAATCGGACGACGATTACTGGTCGAAGTACTCCTTGTTCTTGGCGGTGTACGAAGTATATTCGTCGGGGACATCGTCTTCTGGGTAGATCGCGTTGACTGGGCACTCCGGCTCGCAGGCGCCACAGTCGATGCATTCGTCAGGGTTTATGAAGAGTTGCTCCGCAGCTTCCCAGCCTGGCTCGTCTTTACGCGGGTGAATACAATCGACAGGGCAGACATCGACACACGCGGCGTCCTTGACGCTTATGCATGGCTCAGTAATTACGTAAGTCATTAGTTCAAATTCCTCCTCAGGAGTAGCTCCCGACGTGTGCGTCGGCACGTCTATTATACTCAAGTTAATTGTCACACGCAACGCTTGGTACTGTGCAGGTAAGTTATACTTGTTGTGCTTGCTAATTATCTCAGTTGTCAGAGTAGATGGCGAGGGAAGTGAGCCTACACGCAACCTCTGGATGAGCCACTCGTCATAACTCCAAAGTGTATGTGCTGTGCGCCGCACTGTTGCAGTTGCTCAGGGGATATAGCCGGAGGCATGTTGTCTATGTATTACGCTGTTTCTTCACACCGAGTGTCGTTGGGGTCCCTTAGGCTGGGGGCCGGTATGATCTCATTGCTGCTAATTGTGGTCATGGTTATGGTCGCACCTTCAGACAGCATACGCGCTGCCAATCAAGAGCAGACCGGCACACTACAACACAGTTTTGAGGCAGCAGCACAACGTTGGCAAGTCCCTATCGAAATCCTTCTAGCCGTCGGATACGTGGAATCCCGTTGGGAACAACGCGACTGGGAACCGTCACTTGACAAGGGCTACGGCATCATGCATCTGGTTGATGGTCCCGGTGAAAGCCTGGAGCACGCTGCCGTCCTCACTGGGCTGCCATCAACGGCTCTCAAACACCATCCGGAGGCTAACATCGAAGGGGGTGCGGCGCTGCTGTACGACATATCCCGCAAGCTAAACAAAGATAAGCGCCAGCCTGAACGCCTGAGTGATTGGTATGGTGTGGTCGCAGATTACTCAGGAGCGACCGATCCGGCATTGCGCGACAACTACGCTCAGGATGTATACCGTGTCATGCGTGAGGGTCGAGAAGCTACGCTTCTAAGTAGGGAGAAAGTTATTCTTACGAGTGTAGAAGGTGCGGATATACCGAAGCCCGTGGTCGTTTCCCCATCGAGCGATGATTACGGGCCGGCTTACTGGGTGCCTGCCAATGCAAACAATTATCGCGTTGGGCGACCGTATGGACCTATAAATTACATAGTCATCCACGACACTGAAGGCTCCTACAACTCCGCGATTTCGTGGTTCCAGAACCCGAACTCTGGGGTCAGCGCGCAATATGTGATCCGATCCTCCGATGGACAGGTCACGCAAATGGTCAGGAATGCTGATACAGGGTATCACGCCGGGAACTGGGATTACAACGTTCGCTCTATTGGTGTCGAGCATGAAGGCTTTATGAACCAACAAGGTTGGTACACGGAAGCCATGTATATGAGGTCGTCGCATCTTGTAAGGACTATGACCGACAGGTTCAACATCCGTAAAGACCGCGCTCACGTTATTGCCCACTCGCAAGTTCCCGGCTCTACACACCAGGACCCAGGCCCATACTGGAATTGGAATTTCTATATGGGTCTCGTCAGGCAGGACGGCTTACGTGCTGCGCTCGTGGACAACACCGATCCCGGTTTCGTACCTACGCCAAGTGAAATAGACCCGTCTCGATATTGGTGGACGTATGGCAATGGCTACGGCGGCTCGAACAGTTACGTAACTACATCGGTTGCCAACCAGTCCGATAGCGCAAACTCCGGGGAGTGGTCGGCGGTCCTGCCGTCAACCGGCTATTATGATGTCTATGCATTTATACCGTGGGTCGACAACGGGATCTCAGAAACGTCCAGTGCGCGCTACCGGGTTTCTGGCGCCGACGGCGAAACCCTGACCTATATGAACCAGCGGGCGATTACGGATGTCGGCTCTGGAAGTTGGGGACATCTGGGCAGGTACAGGTTCTCCGGGGGCGCCACGGCCCGCGTTAACCTTACCGACTACACAGGCGAGCCGGGACGCAACGTCTGGTTTGATGCGGTCATGTGGATACCATCGGAGCTAAACGAGCCGATGCCGACTGCGACTGCGGGTCCGCCCCCAAGCTCAACGCCGACTGCCACGCGCACGAGAACCCCCACTCGGACCGCGACACGTACAGCAATACGAACTGGAACTCCAACACGAACCGCGACGAATACAGCCACAAGTACACCGGAGGCGACGTGGACCCCAGGGCCATGTGGAATACGCTTCACCGACCTGCCGGATACTCACTGGGCATATACTCATGTATCATACCTCTTCTGCAGAAGCGTGGTATCGGGCTACGCAGACGGCACTTTCCGTGTCAATGCCAATTCGACAAGAGCGCAATTCGCCAAGATGATCACGCTGGCGATGAATTGGGTTCCCTTTACCCCAGAGCAGCCCACGTTCAGAGACGTTGGGCCGGAGAATGAGTTCTACGGCTACGTGGAGGCTGCCTTTGCTGCCGGTGTTTTGAGTGGATATGAAGACGGCACGTTCCGGCCAACGAATCCGGTGACTCGCGCTCAGGTTGCTAAGATGATCGTGCTGGCTAAACTGTGGGATTCACCCCTGCCGTCGGTCCCGACCTTCAGCGATGTCTCAGTAGATCATTGGGCCTTCCGCTTTGTGGAGACAGCCTATGCACACGGCATTATAGGGGGATACGCAGACGGGACATACCGAGCGAATCTTCCTGTCACCCGCGCTCAGCTTTCAAAGATGTTGGCGCTATCTATGCAGCAGGCTGGCTCTCCCTAGTCAGTCTCATGCGGTTCGATAGCAGAAGTGAGAGGGACGCTAGATATGGCGTCCCTTTTGTTTGTTGACCATGCCTATCTGGGTTATAATGACGGCGCGATTTTGACCTACGCCAGGGACGGCGCAGTGGAGGGATGAATGGACTTGAATGAACCGAAAAGCGGCAACGGCGCGGCATCCGACTCAGGCTACGTTGACAATAGTGATTTGATCGACGTGACAATAATTGGCGCGGGACCTACGGGGCTATTTGGCGCATTCTATGCCGGTATGCGGAACATGAGTGTGAAGATTATTGATGCGCTACCCGAAGCTGGGGGCCAATTGGCTGCCTTGTATCCAGAGAAATACATATATGACGCGCCGGGTTTCCCAAAAGTCGTTGCGAAGGACCTGGTTCAAATGTTGCTGGAGCAGGCCGCGCAGTGGCACCCGATAATGTGCCTTGAGGAGCGAGTGCTGAGTCTGACGCAAGCCGCCGAGGGTCATTGGACCATTGGGACTGATAAAGGTGCACACAAATCGCGTACTGTAGTTGTTTGCGCGGGGGTAGGGGCGTTCGCGCCAAACAAGCTAAACGCACCCGGCGTGGCGGAGCTTGAAGGAGTAGGCGTCCATTACTTTGTTAAAGAAAAGGTGGCGTTCAAAGACAAGAACCTTCTTATCGTCGGCGGTGGAGACTCTGCGGTCGACTGGGCGCTCAATTTGCAGGACGTAGCCAAGTCTATCACCCTGATCCACAGGCGAGACGAGTTCCGCGCACACGAAAGTAGCGTTACGGAAATGCGTAATTCGGCGGCTCGCATCCTCACACCCTACGAGGTCAAGGAAGTCGCGGGTGACGGCAAAATCGAGCGTGTGACCATTTTGCAAAACAAGAGCCATGAGGAAGAGACCCTCGATGTAGACGCTATCCTTGTCAATATCGGATTCAAAGCGGACATAGGTCCAATTCGTGAATGGGGCCTCGACCTAGAGAAGAGAGGGATTGTCGTGAATACCCGCATGGAAACCAATCTACCGGGTGTCTACGCTGCGGGTGACATCGCGGCAGAAGAGGTGAAGATGAACCTTATCGCTACCGGCTACGGCCAGGCAGCGCTAGCAGTCAACGTCGCCAAGAACTATATAGACCCCAAGTCGAGTATATTTCCCGGCCACAGCAGCGAGAAGATGTAAATCAGAGGTGAAGGATGAATTTTAGCATCGCAAACGGCCCGATATCAGAGATAGACGCTGAGATAATCGTATTTATCGTCACGGAGGAAATGGACTCGGATCTCGGCTTGAACGCCTCAGAGCAGGAGCTTGCAGGATTGATTAGCACTGCGCGCGAAGGTGGGGGCTTCAAGGGAACCGCGTTCCAATACGAATGGATATACCCCGCGCCCGCAAAAGCGCGTCGGGCGCTTCTCGTGGGAGCAGGCAAGAAAGAAACTCTGGACCTGCGGCGACTACGCCAGATTGCTGCAGCCTCTGTGCGTCAGGCTCGTAGCAAGGGCGCATCAACTGTTTGCCTGCTACTACCCAATCTCCCTGGCATCGAGCAGAACCAGGCAGTCGAAGTCGTTGCCGACGGCGCGGTAACGGGCCTGTTTGAGCCTGACCTGTACAAAGGCAACCGCGAGCAATCGACCGTGGAAGAGGTTCTAGTATGGCTTCCAGGCGATGCAGACGGGAGTAAGAGGGCGCTTGAACGTGGCGAGGCGGTAGGCACAGCCGTCAACTTTGGGCGATGGCTTGCGGAAGAGCCTAGCAACATCATGACTCCGCCACGTGCTGCGGAAGAAGCCGAGAAAATGGCGCGGGAGAACGGCATCGACTGCGAAATCATGGACGAAGATGCGCTACGTGCGGCAGGCATGAACTCCCTTGTCAGCGTGGCCGACGGTAGCCAATGGCCTCCCCGCGTGGTCGTGTTGCGCCTGAGTCGTGGTGGCGATGCGCCGACTCTGGGCCTTGTCGGTAAAGGAGTTACATTCGACACGGGTGGCATCTCCATCAAGCCCGCCGCAGACATGCACTATATGAAGTATGACATGTGTGGCGCTGCTGCAGTCCTTTCGGCGATGCTGGGTCTCGCAAAGATGGGAGCAAAATGCAACGTAATCGCAGTGGCGGGTCTCGTGGAGAATATGCCGGGAGGTCGGGCTACGCGGCCTGGAGATGTGGTGCGCGCCGCCAACGGCAAGACAATCGAAATTATCAACACAGATGCTGAAGGCAGACTCGTGCTTGCCGATGCCCTTGACCTCGCACGCAAGAAGGGCGCGAAGTCGTTGGTAGACGTAGCGACTTTGACAGGCTCTATCGCCATAGCGTTGGGCGCGGGAGCGGCCGGTGTTATGGGCACGCCCCAGGACTGGGTGGACTCTGTTGTCGCGGCGGCGGGTCGATCTGGCGAACGCGTGTGGCAGCTGCCGCTCTATCCCGAATACAAAGACCAGTTGAAGAGCAATATCGCAGACATGATGAACGTAGGCGGGCGACCGGCAGGCGCTCTAACGGCCGCTACTTTCCTGCGCGAGTTCGTCGATGACACACCCTGGGCGCACCTTGACATTGCGGGAACGGCCTGGACCGAAAAGGACACAACCTGGCAGACTAGAGGCTCGACGGGCGTGATGATACGTACTCTTATCGGGCTGGCTGAATCGGTGGCTGGGGGTTAGGCGGAATTACGAATTACGGCTGAAACGCAAAGACGCAAAGACGCAAAGAACGTGAAGTTATTCTTGGCTTGGGTTGTTGCTGACGGCTGACGGCTGACGGCTAATCCCTAATCCCTCTTTGTCATCAGGCTCGAAACGCCACGTTGCCGGGATGTAAAGCATACCCCAGCGTTCGGGCAGACCGGGGGTGGGCTGTACCGAGAAGCCATACTTGCGGTGCTGGTGGTCATACACTTCGGTCATATCAGGCCCGGTGACCGCCACCGTTACGTCATACCGGCCCGCTAGTAAAGGCAACTCCGCGATCCTGTAATCGACGTGTCCTGTTCCTTCTACAAAGGGGATGTTGAGGCCTCCAAATCGAGTGTTTGGGCCGTTCAGATGGGTCCCATTCTCGCTATATAAAGCCAGGCCGAATGTGGGGTCTTCGACCTTGTGATCTGCCTTGTAGTCAATGCGTATGACGAATGGATCGCCTGTGCGAAAAGCGGATACCGCTTCTCCCTCTGTGTTGACGAACTTCACTCCTGTAATCCTGATCGGCCTGACGGGTTCGAGCGCGGGCGGCTCTGATGTACCATTGGCCGTTTCATTCGGGGTATACAGTGGCTCCACAGTAATGGTCGCCGAATCAAGCTCACCTTGAATGCGGCCGTTAGAGCGCGATCTCTCCTGGTCACGAACCAAGCGATCATCGTGCTTTTCGTTCGCGAATGCCAGATAAAGATCGAGCACTTCCGGGGCGGGACCATCTGCCATGACTACGCCTTTATCCAACCATATCGCTCGCTGGCACAGGCTTCGGACGGCCTCGAGGGCATGTGAGACAAATACGATAGTTACCCCACGACGGCGAAGCTCAGCGATGTGTTCGAGGCACTTTCGCTGGAATCCTTCGTCGCCGACGGCAAGAACTTCGTCCGTGACAAGGATTGAGGGATCGACGTTGATGGCGACGGCGAAGCCCAACCGCATGACCATACCCGACGAATAGTGCTTCAATGGGGTGTCTATGAACTCTCGTATCTCGGCAAAGTCAACGATGTTGTCATAGCGGGCCGCCATATCTTTATGCTTGATGCCGAGCAGTGAGCCGTGCAGGAAGATATTTTCAGTGCCGGTAAGTTCAGGGTGGAAACCCGAACCAAGTTCCAGTAAAGCCGATACTTTCCCTCGGACAGAAACACTGCCCGATGTTGGCTCCATGATGCGTGATATGAGCTTGAGGGAGGTAGATTTGCCTGACCCATTCTCGCCGATAATACCAACGGCTTCTCCGGCATATATACTGAAGTTAACATCGCGCAAGGCCCAGAACTCCTCGGTGGAAGGTCGTGGTAGGGCCACGCCCTGCTTGGAGAGCGTTCGCAAGCCAAATACGCTTACGACCATCTCCTGAAATGACCTGGGCCGTTCGTGGTGAAGCATGAACCGCTTGGAGACGTGGCTGAACTTTATTACCTTGACTCGCTGATCGACCGTCGCCGAAGGTAATGTCACCACCTCGCTATCCGCGTGGCTGTTCATGTTGGGCGACGTAGCCAATCCGTTCAGTCCCTTTGAATGGGGCGCGACATTTGCGCGTTCCGGCGCCTTTGCGGTCCGCATCAAATCTCCTCGCCAAAGCTGCGGCTGAGGCGCATGAAGAAGAGGTAGCCGAGGGCGCAGAGAATTGTGCTGGTAATGAGAGTCCTGAGCATAAACAGTGGGTCGGGGCTGGACGTGTCGGTATAATAGAAAATATCTCGGTAGTTCGCTATGATCGACGCCATCGGGTTCAAGTAGTACATGACGTTGGCGTATTTGCCTGCAACATCCTGGGCATCATAAATAATTGGGGTGAGGAAGAACCAGGCGCTCAGGCCAACTTCGACGAGGACGCTGGTATCGCGGAAGAAAACGTTGAGAGCCGAAAGGAAGAAACCGATGCCTGTTAGAAAGAGGACCTGTGTAAGGATAAGGACGGGGAGGTATAGCAGGGTGGGGTTGAAGTTTGGCCGCAGGAAGACCATGAAGAGGAGCAAGGCGGGTATGGAGAGGGCGAAGTTGAACATGTTTGCGAGGACGACGGAGAGTGGGAGCATCTCACGCGGAAAGTAAACTTTATTGATAAGATGGCCGTTATTTACGATACTGCCAAGTGTGCCAGCAACGGAACTAGCGCACCAGTTCCACGGTAAGAGGGCACTTAGAAAGAAAATGGGGAAGGCGGGGCGGGTCTTGTCACTCGGCAAGAGCTGGGTGAAGACGAAGGTGAAGACGGCCATGAGCAATATGGGGTTGAGGAGGGACCAGAAGAAGCCGAGGGCAGAATGTTTGTAACGAAGCTTCAAGTCGCGGACGACGAGATTGTAAAGGAGGTCCCTGTATGAAAGTGATTGTCTGGCGCGCGCTAGCAAATGTGGTAGTTCCCATGCGAGTAATAAAAAACTGAAATGTACACTAAAGTAACGACCGGGGAAGGGCGAGGTTCTATGTGGTGATTATAAGAGGGGGCGAATCAGGTGTCAAGCGGGCGTCGTCGCTTCGCTCAAATTACGAATTACGAATTACGAATTGAATCACTTCCTCTAATTTGTAATTCGTAATTCGTAATTCCCAAAGGAAGGAGGTACGTAGATTTGTGGACGAAGTAGAGCGGCGTAACAAAAAGAACTGGGCAGCGTTGACCTCAATCGCGGCTGCTGTCTTGCTGACCTCGGCGAAGCTTCTAGTTGCGCTCGGTACCGGCAGCCTCGGTATACTGTCTGAGGCGTTGCACTCGGCGATGGACCTGGTTGGAACCGCGTTGAGTTATGCGGCGATTCGCGTCTCGAACCGTCCACCGGACGCCACTCACCCCTATGGACATGCGAAGTTTGAGAGCCTCGCTGCCCTGTTCGCTGTCTTTCTCCTCTCGCTTACCGCCCTCGGTATCGTCAGGGAGGCTGGTGAGCGCGTGCTAAATTCACGCATTGTGCCGGTCCCGAATGTTTGGGCGTTCGCGGTGCTGATTGGCGCAATCGCAATAGACCTGAGCCGTTCACGCTACCTGAAGCGTGTAGCAGCGCAGTACGGCAGCCAGGCGCTTGAAGCCGATGCAGCGCACTTTGCTACCGACTTGTATGGGTCGCTTACGGTGCTGGGGGGGATTACGCTAGTCGCCATCGGGCAGGCGGCGGGTTGGCCTCCCGTCTTATTGTCTACGCTCGATGCAGGCGCAGCAACAGTAGTCGCCATACTCATACTCGGTGTGGCCCTGCGCCTGGCCTTACGTACGGTAGACGCCCTAACGGATCGTGTGCCTCCCACCCTGATCGACCGCGTTGTAGAAGCCGCCGGACAGACGGCCGGCCTT
This sequence comes from Chloroflexia bacterium, assembly GCA_039920445.1. GTDB lineage: Bacteria > Chloroflexota > Chloroflexia > QHBQ01 > JADMIH01 > JADMIH01. Next base: position 4,180 of record JBDSDS010000078.1, on the reverse strand, counting down.
GCTGGCCACTTGCCTGTTGCCCGTGTACGTTACGTAGGCGACCAGGCATATGCCGATGTCTCTATAGAGGTACCACGCGGCGTCTCGCTCGAACGATCTGACGATATCTCCCGACGGGTGATCGCGAATGTGCAAGATGTGCTCCCAAGGGCCGATGTGATGGTACATACTGTTCCTGTTGCGCCAGACGGCGAAAGCGAAGTGCAAGTAGCCGTTTTGAGCGCGAACCGTCTCGGTGTTGGTGTACATCACGTTAGAGCCTTTCGCACTGCCGCCGGGCTTAAAATCGATATGCACATGGAAGTTCCTTCCTCCATGTCCTTACTTGCCGCGCATCAGCAGGCGGACCGCCTTGAAGCGGAACTGCGTGCCGATCTGGGAGTAGTGGACGCGCAAGTCCACATTGAGCCGCGACATGAGGAAGCAGAGAATCTCCACGCAACAAGCGAATCGACTACGGAGCGCCTGATCCTCGAGGCTCTTGCCGGTTATGAGGGGATCCATGACATTGAAGTTCTGTCTTCATCGAGAGGAGTAGTTGTCACCTTGCATTGCTACCTCTCCGGAGATCTGCTGGTCGCAGAGGCACACGCGGTAACTGCCGACATCGAGCGGGCTGTACGTGAGATGGTGCCGAACATATACCGCATTACTGTCCACCCGGAACCATTATCGGAGTGACATATCCCTGATAGAAATATAATATTCAATCTTGACAGAAGCGAAGTATACCAATAGACTTTAGGAAGATACTACGCACTTCCTATCTCTTAGAAAGAACCAATAATGTCGGATAATAAGAGTAGTGTGGACCTACCAACTGACCAATTGAGACGCAGGCAGGCTCAATTGGCGTTGATCCCCGCATTTCTAAGTGCTGTGATTGTCCTGTCGCTTACCACGAACATAGTCGAACTCAGGGCTAACAGTGCTCAGACTAGCCTGTTTGAAGTACGTGTGAACCAGACGACCCGTGCAGACCAGCATGAGCCTTCCCTGGCTGTACACCCTTCAAACCCCAACATCGTTATCGCTGCTGCCAAGGACTGGCGAACAGGTCCGAAGCAAGTCTGGTATTACCGGTCGACCGACGGCGGACGGACGTGGGCAGATGGGCATATCAACTCACTACCTTCTGAATTGCCTAATCAGAGCGATCCTGTCGTATCGTTTGATGCCGCAGGGACAGCCTATCTAACTGTCATAGCCTATAACCAGAATGACTTATCGGTGGGTGGCATCTTCGTGGCTCGTTCTACAGATGCAGGGTTGACATGGCAAAAACCTGTGCGTGTAGCGGCCAACAGCGAAGACGTATTCAATGATAAAGAATGGGTAGGAATTGACCGGAGTGGCAACCGGTCAACCCGTGGTAACATCTACGTTACCTGGACCTTATTCTCAGAAGATGGACCTCGACGTGACAGGGGAGATATAGTCGTTTCGCGCTCGACTGATGGAGGTCTCAGCTTTTCCTCACCTCGGCCTGTAAGTCCCATTGAGCACTCTACGAACCAGGGTTCTTACCCAGTGATAGGTCCGCAGGGTGAGGTCTATGTGCTGTATTATCGAGACCTCGGAAGCGCCAGCGCTTTGTACGTGGCGAAATCGAGCGACGGTGGTCTAACGTTCCCACAGGTCGTAAGGGCCACAGATGTGACGCGTCCGCCCAGCCCTTTAGTGGGAAGCAGTTTCAGGGTTTTCGTGCTTCCATCACTCGCGGTTGACCCAGCAAGCGGCGCTCTATACGCTACCTGGAACGATTACTCATCGGGAGATACAGACGTAAAGTTAGTTGCGTCCTCCGATGGTGGCGTAACCTGGACGTCGCCTAGCCGAATTGGGCGTGACACGGGCAAAGCAGATCAGTTCTTCCCAGCAGCCGTAGTAGGGGCGGGGGGTACACTTCATCTCCTGTGGCTCGACCGCCGGGACGATACCGCGAATAAGCGATATATCCCATATTATGCGCGCACGACTGATGGGGGCAAAACTTTGTTGGCTGAGTTCCCTTTAAGCTCCACTGGGAGTAGCCCCGATATAGGTTTCGAGGGCACTCTGATTGGCGATTATCTGGGGCTGGATGTTTCCGCCGATGGCAAGAGGGTTTACGCAGCCTGGGTAGACACTAGAAACGGCGATCAGGATATATTCTTTGCCTCGTTTGATGCGACTACCGCAAGTGGCCCTCCTCCTTCTTTGCCCGCGCCGCGAGCGACGGTGCGCCCATTACCGCCACTACAACCGTCACCGCAACCCTTGACAGCGTTTACGCACGAAGCCTTCAGATCGAGGTGGGAACGCGCGGACAAGCCGATATTGAATGCAAAGGCAGCCCGTCCCTGGACCTGGGGTCCTGTGAGCTTTGCCGCCGCTTTCGAGGAATACGCGCAGGGGCGAAATGGGCAAAGAGAAGTCCAATATTTCGACAAGGCGCGTATGGAGATCAATAACCCCGAAACAGACCCCACCTCACGCTCGTTTGTTACGAATGGTCTGCTCGTAGTCGAGCTAATCAGCGGCATTGTTCAAACCGGAGACAATGAGTTTGCCCAACCAAGATCACCGTCCGCCGCACCCGTCGCAGGGGACGCTGACAGCCCGGACGCGCTGACATATACATCTTTGGCATCGGTAGCATCCCTCCAGGGTGACAAGCGCGTTTCTGACAAAACGGGTCAGCCCATTTCTGCCGTCCTTGCACGCTCCGGCGCCGTCAGAGAAGATCCGTCACGAGCCGGACCGGTCAAGTTGGGTCGCTACGAAGCGATCACGGGACACAACATCGCGGACATCTTCTGGTCGTATCTGACTTCGGATGGGCCGGTCTATAATTCGCGGTTCGGCAACTACCAGAACGAGCCGGTCCTGGATTGGCTCTCCGATGTTGGTTATCCGATAAGTGAGCCATACTGGACAACCGCAAAGGTCAACGGCACGCAGAAGTGGGTGCTCGTCCAGGCCTTTCAGCGGCGAGTGCTGACCTATGTAGCCGACAACCCGGTCGGCTGGCAGGTGGAAATGGGCAATGTCGGGCGGCACTACTTCGACTGGCGTTATAATGAGCAGAGGCAGGGGCAGGGAACGGCAAAGCGTTAGGGCTGGTGAGTGATAGTCAGTCCTATTACCTGGCCGAGCAGATCGGTTCCACCATTTGTCAGTTGCACGGCACCCACCGCTGACTTATCGAAGCCGACGGTAGTTGAAGGCTCATCTCCGATCAGACGGAAGCGAAGGGTCGCAACGGTGAATTCACCTCTCGGTGGAGCTCCCTGCACCATGCTGCTTGCGAAGCCAATTAGACCACCCTTGCCGTCGATCCAGTTGCCCATGACGGAAGGGAGTGCAAGCCCCGGCTCAACAGCCTGCGCGGATTGTCCAAGACCATCCACCGGCGCTAGCTGTGTCGGGTCGTAGCGTACCAGAAATGATGCCCCGTCAACAGCCTGCGGGCCGGTGATAGCTTGTACTCGCACTTCTACAACGTCGCCTTTTCTCGGCTGTGACACGGAGGCCACCAGGCTCATGCCAAGACCTTTTTGCAGCCGTTCCGGATTCAACCAGGGCGATAACTGCTTCGAGAGACTCGGCGCTGCGTTAAGCGCGAGCGGCTGAAACTCATTATCGGCGGAGACATCACCGCACATGTCGAAGCCTGAGCGAAGTAGGCTGACGTCGGTCATTGTTACAGCGCCATCTCCGTTCAGGTCGGCAGTTGGGTTAAATCCGGGAGTATCCTTGTGTGTTCCAAGCATTGACTGAACAAGGGCAAAGTCGGCTACTGTTACACAATTGTCGCCATCCGTATCACCTTCTACTTGCGCCTTCATGTCAAGTTCGGCGGTAACGTTATCCGATAGAGTAACTGCGGCGCGCGCTGTCTGCAAGGTGTGGGCGCCCTTTACGTGTACATTGAAGACACCGCCTGCCAGCCCTTCGAAGAATACGACGCCGTTGCGGTCCGTCATGCCTCGATACGTAGACAGGATTCTGGGATCGCTCGGCGTCGAGAGATGCAACGTCAGAGGCTGTATCCAGCTGTCTGATGGCGCGGCAGGCCGCCCAAGCCACTGCACGCGCACTCGCACGGCGGCCATGTTGGTCGTGGCTACGGGCGTTGGTGGGGCGACCTGCCCTTGCCCGGCTACGAACTGCACGCCAGTGTTGCTTTCCACAAGCG
>JBDSDS010000077.1:0-11643 GCA_039920445.1 Chloroflexia bacterium | reverse complement strand
CGATGGAGTGCCTGTGAATTGCCACTATTGTACATCCTGTACGTCCAGCAAGACAAGCCAACTGGCCGCGAAGACGTCTCTGGGCTATAAGGCCTTGCGCTGCTCCCAATGCAGACGCAAGTTCAATGAAAGAACCGGTACTCCTTTCAACTTCTTTACGCGTTCCCTACAGGCTGGCCCTTCTCGATAGGTACATCGACCAGGTTGCCCCATTCGGTCCAACTGCCGTCGTAGTTACGCACTCTGGGGTAGCCGAGTAGGTACTTCAAGACGAACCAGGTATGCGAAGAACGCTCGCCTATGCGGCAGTAGGACACTATATCCTTGTCGGCGGTTATTCCCTGAATCTCATAGATTTTCCGAAGCTCATCCGCACTCTTGAACGTACCGTCTTCACGAGCCGCCGTTGCCCACGGAACGTTAATAGCGCCCGGAATATGCCCTCCACGCTGCGCCCCCTCCTGAGGGTAGTTAACCATATGTATTACCTCGCCTGTGAACTCAGGGTTGGACCGGACGTCCACCAGCCCGACGCCCTGCTGCAAAGTGCCGTTGTCAGGGTTGAGCAAGGCGATAACCTCATCGCGAAAAGCCCGTATCTCGCGGTCGTTGCGCTCTGCTGCACGGTACTGGGTACGCGGGTATTGAGGAGTCTCACCTGTGATTGGCCTCTTCTCCTCAAGCCACTTCTGTCGCCCGCCATTCATTAGCTTCGCGTTGGTATGCCCGAACAGCTGGAACGCCCAGAATGCGTAAGTAGCCCACCAGTTGTTCTTGTCGCCATAGAAGACGACCGTGGTGTCGTTACCGATGCCGCGCTCTGATAGTAATTCCTCAAATCTGGCGCGGTCTACGTAATCGCGTCTAACCTGATCCTGAAGGTCGGTTTGCCAATCCAGCTTGACCGCGCCGGGCACGTGGCCCTGGTCGTAGAGGAGTAGATCTTCGTCCGACTCGATGATGCGCACGTCTGGGTCCCCAATGTGATCTTCGACCCACTGCGTGGACACCAGGGCATCAGGATATGCATACTCGGTGAAGTCGGTTTTCTCGGTAGTTCCCTGGGTTTGTATTGTTGTTCCCACAATTTTTCTCCTGGTTATTATCAACATTACGGTCAAAAGCAGAGGAAGCGCCCCAAGCGAGGGAACGAAAGGCCGCCAGCCGCTGCTTTCCACTTCCTTGTGTTTAGTACCTGGGCACCGAAGGGTCTACTTCATCTGCCCATGCGTTTATGCCGCCTCTCAGGTTGAGCAGTTTTCGGAAGCCAAGCTGGCGCAGTTCGTTGAGGGCACGTGCGCTGCGCACGCCCCCTTTGCAGTAGAGCACTAGCTCGTCAGCCGTGCTTAGCTCATGCGCCCGCTGTGCGACGCTGTTCACGGGGATCAATCTTGCCCCATTGAGGTGGGTAATCTCCCACTCATTAGGCTCTCGCACATCAACCAGCACCAGGTCATCTCCGGCATCGAGCCGAGCCTTCAGACCGAGAGGAGTGATGTCCCAATCTGTCTCGCCCCGCTCGGCCCTGGGGTCGATACCACAAAACTGCTGGTAGTCTATCAACTCTGTTACGGTCGGGTTCTCGCCGCAGATCGGGCAATCGGGGTCTTTGCGCAGTTTCATCTCACGGACGCGCATTTCGAGGGCGTTGTACAGGAGTAACCGCCCGACAAGGGGCACACCGATGCCCAGCAGCAGCTTGATCGTCTCCGTTGCCTGTATGGTGCCTATCGTTCCCGGCAAAATGCCAAGTACTCCACCCTCGGCGCACGACGGCACCAGACCGGGAGGAGGAGGCTCTGGATAAAGGCAGCGGTAACATGGGCCTTGCTCCGCCCAGAAGACCGAAGCCTGGCCCTCAAAGCGGAAGATGGAGCCGTAGACATTCGGCTTGCCGAGCAGCACGCAGGCATCATTCACCAGGTAGCGTGTAGGGAAGTTGTCGGTGCCGTCTACAACCACGTCATACGGGCTCATGACCTCAAGTGCATTCTCTGAAGTAAGAGGGAACGGGTACTCATCAACCGTGACGTGAGGGTTTACTTCTGCAATGCGAGCCTTGGCACTCTCAAGCTTGGAGGTGCCTATTGATGACGTGCCGTGGATTACCTGCCTCTGCAAGTTACTCTCGTCCACCACATCGAAGTCCACGATGCCGATACGCCCTACACCAGCCGCAGCCAGGTAAAGAGCGAGAGGCGACCCCAGCCCGCCTGCGCCTATCAAGAGCACACTGCTCGCCTTGAGCTTCTTCTGACCGTCAAGGCCTACCTCCGGCACGATCAGGTGGCGGCTGTACCTGCGAATCTCTTCCTGAGAGAGGGTCTCACGTTCGCCCCCTGCTGCTACCGGCCTACGGTTTACACTCCCTACGCCAGGCTCTACACTGGGCTCTACTCCAGTGCGAACACCAACTGCGACACTACCTCCGGCTATGGCCGGGATGATAGAGATGGTATCTACTTCGGATACTGGCGTTCCGCCTTTCTGCAGGTAGCGCACGTCGTCATCATTCAGGTAAATGTTGACGAAGTTGCGCAGCTTGCCGCTCTCGCTGTACAACTGCTTGCGCAGGTCAGGGTAGTCGTGAGCAAGCGTGGTGAGCACGTCGTCAACGGTTTGCCCACTAACTTTCACCTCGCTCTGTTGCCCCGCGTACTGTCGGAGCGCTGTTGGGATTAAAATTACTGCCATCTTCTCAATATTCTCCTTTACTTTATCTTTTGCGTCATTATCTATTAGCTTCTACCGCCATAATTATCGCTTCCTCGTCGAAGATAGATCGGTCCTCCCGCAACTTCCATGCACGTAGATTGGTAAGATGTCCCCGCTCAACCGAGACAATGATATAGCTCCAGGCGGTCCATGCAGCATGGTCGCGGTCATACTCGGACGGCTGGGCGGGGGCGTCAGGGTGCGAGTGGTATATACCGAGAACATCCATGCGGTCGTAGCGCGCCAGCCTCTCTGCTTTGAACATCGCCTCCGGCGTAATGAGGAAGCGGTGGTACTGCTCGCCCTCGTCAAACGCATTCTCTATGGGCATTGTGTTATGTATTACGCGCCGCCCGTCTACCTCCCTGCCGAGCAAGATGCCGCAGATTTCGTCAGGATAACCCCCTTCGGCCTGCATGGTTATCGAGTCTTTAGCACACTCTTCCAGATATAGTGTCATATAGTTATCCTTTTCACTCATAAAGGTCATCATTGCCATCTAGACTTCAAAATTGACAATTCAAAACTCATGATTCGTCTCTATCGTCCCAGAAGCTATCTTGCAGATAGCGGCTGCCCCCGTCGGGCAGCACAGTCACTACAATACCCGAACTTAGTGACCTCGCCACGCGCAGGGCTGCCAGCACACCCGCGCCGCCCGAAGGCCCCGCGAGGATACCCTCATCCCGCGCAAGCGAGCGGGTCATCGCCTGGGCGTCCTCCGTTTCCACGGTCAGCCGCTCATCTGCCAGTTCTGGGTTATATATGCCAGGCACAAGAGCAGAGGCCATATGCTTCATCCCTTCCAGACCGTGAAATGCGGACTCGGGCTGCACTTCTACCACCCTGATGCCGGGCTTATATTCCTTTAGGCGCCGAGCCGCGCCGGTGAAGGTTCCACTGGTGCCTACTACCGCCACGAAGTGGGTCACCCGCCCCTCAGTTTGCCTCCAAATTTCAGGACCGGTGCCCTCGTAGTGGGCCTGCCAGTTGGCGGGGTTGTTATACTGGTCGGGGTAGAAGTAATGGCCGGGGTTGGAGGCATAACGGCGTCTGGCTTCGAGGATCGCACCGTCCGTACCGTCTGCGCCGGGGGTATCTATGATGGTTGCGCCATACAGCCCGAGCAGGCGCTTGCGCTCGGCACTTGCCGTTTCCGGCAGACAAATCTCGACACGGTAGCCGAGGCTGGCACCGATCAACGCATATGCAATACCGGTGTTCCCTGAGCTTGCGTCCAGAATGACCTTACCAGGTGTTAGCTTCCTATCTCGTATCCCTGCTTGGATCATAAAGAGTGCAGCCCGGTCTTTGACCGACCCTCCGGGGTTGGCGTACTCGGCCTTCGCATATATTTCAACCGCAGCCGGTAACCCATATCTAACCTCTGTACGTGCTAATCGCAAGAGGGGCGTATCACCTATGCACGAGATGATGTCCCCGGTTTGAGCGCCCTGCAAAGCCGGGATTCGTGGTGTTGGTTGTGGTGTTTGAACTAAAGTATGCAAACCTATCTCCTGAAAAATGGCGACAAAAAAGGCTGACAACACCGGTCAGCCCCTTTTTTGCCTGAATGCGCTTGCAGCTATCTGCTGCTTACATCTGCGCTCGTATCATCACTCTTGAATACTATATAGGGATGGACCGGTCGAGAAACTGGTCGCGGTACATGCGGACGCGGCCAGGGCACGGCAACAACAGCCACAATCCTTGCTGGTGCTGGCGGCTAACAGGTTCTCGATTCGCGGGTCTGATGTTTGCATTCTACTTAATTATACGCTGCAAATAGCAAAATGGTTTATATGTAAATGATTCTACTCCAAAGCAGGAAAAATGGCAAGGACAAGGCATGAAGGAAGTGGCTGAATGCCGGGGGTCCGTTGTGATCCGATCGGATCGTGAAGTTTGACCTACTCGTGATGCTACCGAACTCACCTGTACCATCTCGACCATTCCGGACCGTGGCTACATCATTCTGGAAGGGAAATGCCGCGCTAATGACCGCTTGGGGTAGCGTCTGCTCGGCTCGAAGTACCATGTGTTATCCCGAAGCATTAGGAATTGTGCGCACCGAACCGGCTGGTAGCGCTGGCGCGTTAGTTGAATATACAAGTCATACGGCACACTTCATGCACATATATCAAACAAAGTTAGGAGCACAAAGGAAATGACAAAACCCATAGGCATTTTGTATGAACACCCGGAGTGGTTCACCCCGCTCTTCACCGAACTCGATCGCCGAGGGTTACCTTACGAGCGCATCCTTGCGCACGAGCACAGCTTCGATCCTGACAGCAGCGCATGTCCTTATAGCCTTGTTGTCAACCGGGTTAGTCCATCATCATACCTGCGAAACCACACGTCCGCAATTTTCTACACCCACCAATACCTGGCGCACCTCGATAAGCTAGTCGTACCGGTAGTAAATGGATCAGCAGCCTACGCTCTGGAGACCTCAAAGGCTCGGCAGTTGAGCTTGCTAAGTGCGCTGGGCGTGGCCCACCCGCGTAGTGTGATTGTAAACAGCCTCAACCAGATACTACCTGCGGCGGCTCGCCTCGAGTACCCTGTCATTGTGAAGCCGAACATCGGAGGTAGCGGCGCGCTCATGCAGCGTTTCTACTCTACCTCGGAACTTCAGGCTGCGTTCGACAGTGGTCAACTAAATGGCGTACTTGGCCTCGATTACACCGCGATAGTGCAGGAATATCATGAACCCAAAGGAGGCGCGATCGTGCGAGTTGAAGCCCTTGATGGGCGCTTCCTCTATGCCATCCGGATACACAGCGACCCGGGCTCGGGCTTCAATCTCTGTCCGGCGGACATCTGCCAGATAGATGATGCCCCCACGGTTGACACCCTGGTGACTGCTGACGCTGTCTTGGATTTCTGCCCGGTAGATGCGCCCACTAAGAAGGCTCTCAAAATAGAAGTTGCGGAGCCGCCTTCCTGGGTGGTAGACGAGGCACTCCGCGTTTTTGAGGCCGGCAACATAGACGTAGGGGGCGTTGAGTACCTTGAGAGCAAGCGCGACGGAGGAATTTACATTTACGATATCAACTCGCTATCCAACTTCGTGACTGATGCGCCCAACCTGGTAGGCTTTGATCCTTTCGAGCGTTTTGTCGATTATCTGGAGAAGCAGCTAAGAAGGCCTGAACAGTCCAGGCACGAACATATAAATACCGGAGTCCAACTCTGAAAGGTGCGCAGGAAGATGGAATACCGCAAGCTGGGTAGAACAGGCATACAGATATCGGAAATAGGGTTTGGTGCGTGGGCGATAGGAGGAGATGCATGGGGCCCGGTCGAGGACGCCACTTCGATAGCGGCTATGCAGAGAGCATTCGATCTGGGCATCACTCTGGTTGATACAGCAGACGTATATGGAGATGGTCATAGCGAAAAGCTGACGGGTCAGGCCATCAAGGACCGGCGTGAAGAAGTGATCCTCTCCACTAAGGGCGGGCTAATGGGCCACCACCGTGATCCTCAGCGCGAACCGGTGTACGACAGCCCCCAGAAAGTGATCACAGCGCTTGAGGAGAGCTTACGCCGCCTGGGAACCGACTATGTTGATATCTACTTCTGCCATATCTGGTGGGACAAACCGGAAGAAACAGAAGCATTTATGGAAGCCTTCAAAGCGATTAAGAGTGCAGGCAAAGCTCGGGCCGTGGGACTCTCTGCAGATAATCTTGATTATATCAAGCACTTCAACAGGGATGGCGACCTTGATATAGTGCAGCTCGATTACAGCATTCTGAATCGTAAACCGGAGCAGGACATTCTACCTTATTTACAGGGCGAGGGCATCGGCGTAATAGCGAGAGGGCCGCTGCAGAAGGGCTTGCTCACAGGTAAGTTTACATCAGACACTCGCTTCTCCGAGGGTGACATACGCAAGGACTGGACGGGCGGAGAGTGGTTCCAGGGCAATCTGGAGAAGGTGGAGCGGCTGCGGCCTTTGGCAGGAGAAGGGCGGACGATGGCTCAGTTGGCTCTACGCTATGTCCTCAGCCACCCGGCCGTTTCGGCAGCTATTCCTGGAGGCAAGACGCCCCAGCAAGTGGAAGAGAACGCATCGGCCTCGGTGCGCCCGCTTCTATCCGAGGAAGAACTGAGCATCATCCACGAATCAGCGCCCATCAGCGTATGAACTGCGTCAGCACTCGTAGTGGTTCATACGCAAACCCCGATGAGCGAAGATGCCGAATCAGAGGTAATCAAGCCTGGATTTAGCTCGCTGCCAGACTCCTGACGGTATACGGTCACCAGAGTGGCTCGCCAGAGTAGCGTTGAACTCTCCTAGACAGGCCACTGCTGTAATAGATAGCCAACGCAGATTATAGGGCCGCCGCAGCCTGTGACCTGGCCCCCTGGAGCGTAGTTACTCCCACCCGTGCTCCAGAGTTCGGTACAGGCTCAAGCAGTTTCTGTCGTGACTATATGCTCGGCAGCTGACTAGTCCAAATATGCGAGCCTAACTTATCAGGTAACATGATATATCCGAACCGCCTGAAAGAACTTATGTATAAACACAGATAATGCTCGACCGAGGCAGCGTGAGCAACCTGTGCAAGATAACGTGAACTGGGCAATATGCTCGAGACTCGAACGGATAGGAGATTTGATGGTTATTCTTAGACGAAATTGGTTCATTGGATTATTACTGGTCATCATGGCTTCACCCCAGATAAATACCGCGAGTACCGCGAATGCTGGTATGACTCTCGCGCTGGGTGGGTCACGTATCTTTTCTCAAACAGGTAAAACTATCAGAGGTGAGTTCCTGAGCTACTGGGATCGCAACGGTGGGTTGGCACAGCAAGGCTACCCGATCTCAGAAGAGTTGCAGGAGAAGAGTGAGATTGACGGAAAAGCCTACACTATGCAGTATTTTGAGCGGGCTGTGTTCGAGTTGCACCCTGAACTCACCACTTCCGATAAGGTACTGTTATCGTTACTTGGTGTGTTGCGCTATAAGCAACAGTATACAAATCAAGCGCCTGAACAGCGTGCTAGTTCGGCACCAGGCTCCAGATTGTTCGAGCAGACAGGCAAACGTGTAGGAGGGAGGTTCCTCCATTACTGGCAGCAAAACGGTGGGTTGGCGCAGCAGGGTTACCCTATCTCAGAGGAATTCCTGGAGCGAAGTGAGCTGGATGGAAAGACGTACACTATGCAGTACTTTGAGCGGGCTGTGTTCGAGTTGCATACGGAGAACAAGGCGCCATACGACGTACTACTGGCGCAGCTCGGCACGTTTCGACGTAAGGCAAAGTACACCGCAGGTAGCTCACCAACCCAGGCAGTGCCTGGTGTCAGTCAAGTAAATGTAGACATGCGTGGGTTGCTCTTTGAGCCAAAAGCAGTCACTGTTAAAGTGGGGAGCAGAGTCACATGGACGCAGCGGGACGCTGCCGAGCACAACACGGTCAGCAAGACCGGCACATGGCGATCGCCTCTTCTCACCAAAATCGGGGAGCAGTACAGCTTCACGTTCATAAAAGCCGGAACATACAACTACTTCTGCGAGGTGCATCCATTTATGACAGGTAGTGTGATCGTACAACCTTAGCGAAGGCGAAGATTGCCGTTACAATCCTGAGGTCAATTAGGTCGAAAAGAAAAAGGAAACCTGTAGCCTCGCTTCTGCAACTATTACAGTACTGAAGTCCGCCGGGTTCTTTTCGATAGATTGTGTAGGCGGGGTCGTTGGCAAACTGTTGTTAATGCATAGAGCCCCGAGGATATACCTATATGCCTTCTACCAAACGTAGAAACATACATTCCTCCAACTCATGTTCAAAGTCTCTTTAATTGACCTGAGGTAACCAGATCTCAAGGCCAGGGAGGGCTCTTGTCGGCTTTCTCTTGGGGCCGGGTCCTCAGTTCTTTCAACCACTGCTTGAAGTTGCACAGAGGCTTGAAGCCTAGCACAGTGGCTGCATGCTTCATAGGGAAGTACTCTCTTATTGGTGCAAACCCCTCAACTCCCCGCTCACGGAGTAGGTCTTCAGCGCCTGGATAATATTTATCGAGCACGAGCAGCGGGTCTTGCCGCAAAAGAGGGCCGTCCGCCTCGGTGAAAGGCACAGACGACTCCACATTGAATGTGTCCCATCGGAGCTTGCCCTTCACCAGCGGATCGATGCAGGCTACCACTGCCCCTGCCACATCGGATGTATCTACGCCTCCATACAGCAGACGGATCCCATACCGGAAGAAAGGCTCAGGCACGAACATGCCAAACCGCAGTGCCACGCTAGGTATGCCATGCGTTCGCCCATAGTAGCGACACATCTCCTCGCCCGCAACCTTCGTGTACCCGTAAATGTCGCCCGGCAAGAGTGGTAGATCTTCACGGAGCTCAACGACAGCATCGTCACGGGGAGGCTTGCGGCTCTCCCCGTATACTCCCATCGTGCTGCTGAAGACCACACCCTTGACACCGGCTTGCGCCGAGGCCTCCCATACATTGAACGTCCCAGTCAGGTTGAGGTCATAAAACTCTCTGGACGAATGGTCACCAAGATGTATGCCGTGTATAGCTGCGGTGTGGATTACAAGCTCTGCGCCGCTGACCGCAGCCTGTACGTTCCCAGCATTACGGACATCCCCTTGAATGCTTTCATACTCGCCCCTTATCGGCTCAATATCGAACAGGACAGGGTCATGGCCTGCCGCAGCGAGCATAGGCGCCAGGGCGGTACCAAGTGTACCTCCGGCTCCCGTGATAACTATTCGCGCCTCTCATGCCTCCAGTCTGCACGGGATTTAACATTGTGATTGCCTGCGTTTGGTCCTACGTAAGTTACAGCGGTAAAACTCTACGTCAGTAAGCAAAGAAGAGTTAGCAAGATTCCTTCCAGCCTTCCTCTGTGCGGAATGGCTCATCTCTTGTACCGGGCTGCCAATCAAAAAGGAAGGGTAGTTACACACTGTAACTACCCTTCCTAAATTATGACTTAGGCTTTGCCTAATTACGTTATACCTTGCGGCGCGCGAACCGCAGGCCTGTGCCGGTAAGGGTGGTTGCAAGCGCAATCAGCCCCAGAACGATGAAAGTCTGGTCGCCGCTACCTGTGCTCGGCATTCCTACTGTCCCGCCGCCAAGCTGCATATTGACTCTGTCACCGCATGCCGTGTAGATTGACGCTTCGGTAGGAGACTTGTGGACGTTTATAGCGTACGTGCCGGCGAGGAGATCTGCCAGGCTAACGTTGACCGTTGTCTCTGATGCGCCGTTGGTGGGCTGGTTAGTGGGAAGGTAGGCTTGTGGTCTAGGGCGGCGCAAGTACCGGGGTGGATGTGGGCGGGCTGCGCTATGCTGGCCCTATTGCTGAATTGTAGCGTAACCATGGTCGCGCTGGCATCCGTGCCCGTAAGGGTGGCCGTGCCGTTCTGCCCCGAGCCGTTCTGCTCCATCATCTGAATCGTGACCTAATAGGCTGGGCCCGCACTCTGCGTGTAGGCGTCACTCACAGACAAGCCGATAACCGCTATTGCCGCCACTACCATTAATGTTATTTTCTTCATATGATAAGCCTCCTCAAAGACTTCGGTATTTTGGAATTCGCCGGAGCAAAGACGCCCCGGCTGTCCCATCTACATCAAATTAGAGGCTACCATATGGCGTGCTTACCCTTTGGCGCCTCTGCTTGCCGTCATGAGGGAACTGAGTAATAATAGAAGCCCTGGTCACTACTAGGGAGCAAGGCTCGTAGCAGGGGTTGATGAAATAGAGGACAAACGATGCACAAACACGAAGAGCAACAGTTGGATCGATCGAGTGACACCGGGCTTACTGTTCAGAGCAGCACGTTCAGGTTCCTCGGCAAGGATGTCACGGAGTTCCAGGGCTTCGACACTTTTCCCACGCCTCCGAACATGGAAAGCGTGACGATGACTTCAGATGAGGTGACATCCCTTTGCCCAATCACCGGCCAGCCGGACTGGTATACCGTGACCATTCACTACTCCCCGAGATCAGCAGAGGACGGTGGTCTCTGCCTGGAGAGCAAAAGCCTGAAGCTCTACTTCCAGAGCTTCAGAAACGAAGGACTCTTCTGTGAAGCGTTCGCGAGTAAGGTAGCAGACGATATATATGAGGCACTTAAACCGCTTGCGGCCACGGTCACTGTAGTACAAAAGCCGCGAGGCGGCATCGGCATCACAGCAAGTGCCCAGAAGATGCAAAGCGAAGCAAACGGTTAGGGGACCGTACGGCGCAATCATACATCTTCACTAATCTGTAGGTCCAGGGGGTAGCGTCAGAACTCAGACCTCGGGCTGGTCTATGGTTGATCCATCGGGTATGCTTACGCAAATCCAAATAAGGATGCCCGATGAATTGTCCTCACTGCTCTTCCCTGACAACCATCCAGTTGTCCAGGAAAACCTCCTTTGGCTCTAAGGCCTTCCGTTGTTCGGCATGCAGCCGCATCTTCAACGAACGCACCTGCACTGTGTTCAACCGCTTACAGTTTCCGACAGACGTAGTGCTCCTCGTGGTACTGTGGAGACTGCTGTACAAGCTAAGCCTCCGAGATCTAAGTGAGATGTTCCTGTCCAGAGGCTTTGACTTCAGCAAGGAAGCTCTATGCGATCTAGGCAGTGCGTGATTGGGAAGCTCGCTTTGCACCTCTGATCACAGAGATGGAGCGCAGCGTAGTCCTACGCTCCAAACGACACGGGAAGGCCGGTCGCTCCTGGTACGTCGATGAGACTTACCTCAAGGTCTCGGGCAAGTGGTGCTATCTGTACAGAGCCATAGATCGTGGTGGCAAACTCGTAGACTCTATGCTCTCGGAGAAACGAGATATGGCTTCGGCCAGGCGCTTCTTCGCTCAAGCCAGGGATGTAGTTGGTCACCGACCGACCAGAGTGACAACTGACGGGCATGACTCTTACCCTCGTGCCATA